>NZ_CACA01000220.1:0-7256 GCF_000180455.1 Kamptonema sp. PCC 6506 | reverse complement strand
TGCCCCTCAGCTCCTCTGCCCCTCAGCTCCTCTACCCCCCTGCCCCCCTGCCCCTCTGCCCCTCTGCCCCCCTGCCCCTCTGCCCCCCTGCCCCCCCGCCCCTCTGCCCCTCTAGCGGCTTGGTTTACGACTAAACAAAGAGCGATCGCGATCGCAGGCTTTACCAAAAAACGAGTGAAAAGCCCAAGGCTTTTAAGCATAATGTTGACTTTTTGCTTGAGTGTTGTATCATAACAGAACCATTTTTCCTCAAAAACCTCCTTGGCAACCCTGCGGCTCAAGCCTAGAGAGGAATTGCGAAAAAAAACCAGGTTTTAGCCTGCTTCGTAACATCCTCTTAGAATCCCCTGCACTAACGCCTGGGGAAAATCAACAGGCCGTAACTCAAAAATTAGGTTTTTGTTTCTAAAGCAGCCATACTCAACCAACTATCTCGGTTGATTTAGACCTGGGAATGTCAAATAATAAAAAGGGAAGGTTTGACTTATCCCCGCACTGACATGAACGAGATTGCACCTACCCTAGAGAGGGCGGGTGGATTTTGCGTCTATGGGGTCAGCCAAGCGGCGAAATGGCAAAGTTGACAAAAGGGGGCTAAAGTAATGACGAGCCTGTTTTATTAGCTAACTAAGCAGGCAGAATGCCTAGCTTGCAGGCCGGGGAACCATTCAAGGGCAAGCTTGATGCCAGCACTGCAATTAAAAAGTAAAAATGCAAAATTAAAATTAAGAACTTGAATTCTTTCATTTTTAATTTTTAATTTTTAATTTTTAATTAATACTGCACGCATAGCGTATTCTGTATAACATTTTCACAGGCTACCTGTCAGGATAATTAGGATCTGCGAGTAGGGTTTCTGGGCAAGGTCATAGCAGCACAAATAGTGAATTTTTATCGATTTTTCTGGCTCTTTGCTGTTTTAGGATTTACCGTTCTCCCACCGCTTGGCAGCCCTCTTTCCAAAAGTACAAAAGACTCAATCAAACAAACACAGCAATAGTAGTATTCAATCGACATGGGTAACACGAGCGTGAATCATAACCGAGATCTACATTCAGGCCAAAATTCAGGAACTCCCTATCCGGGCCAAAGGTGGCTAGTGGAAGAGAGAGATGCCTGCGGGGTGGGATTTATAGCCAATCAAACAGGGGTTGCAACACACGAAATTATTGCTAAAGCCTTGCCAGCTTTAACTTGTCTGGAACATCGCGGCGGTTGTAGTGCTGACTCTGATTCTGGAGATGGTGCGGGTTTGATGACGGCCATCCCTTGGGAATTATTACAGGAATGGTTTGCACAGCAGCAAATCCAGACTCCGAAACCGGAAAACAGCGGCGTGGCAATGATATTTTTGCCCCCAGACAAAGAGAACGCCGCTATTGCTCGCCAAGTAGTCGAGCAAACCCTCGCAGATCAAAATTTAAATCTGGTAGGTTGGCGAGAAGTTCCAGTTAAACCTGAAGTTTTGGGGATACAGGCGCGGGAAAATCAACCACAAATTGAACAATTAATTGTTAGTTCTGAAAAATTGCAAGGAGATGCACTGGAACGACAATTATTTCTTACTCGCCGGACTATTGGCGAAACCCTTTTTCAGCGTTCTGGTTTTCCCCGTAAAGAATTTTACGTTTGCTCTTTTTCAACGCGCACAATCGTCTATAAAGGTATGGTGCGATCGGCCGTGTTGGGAGAATTTTACACGGATTTAACCAATCCTGCTTACAAAAGCCCCTTCGCTGTCTATCATCGACGCTTCAGTACGAATACTATGCCGCGATGGCCTCTGGCTCAACCGATGCGCCTGTTAGGTCACAATGGCGAAATCAATACGCTATTAGGCAATATCAACTGGATGACGGCGCGGGAAGCAGATTTAGCTCATCCGCATTGGGCTGATACTGATGTCCCTACATTTAAGCCCACAGTTGACGCGGAGAACAGCGACTCGGCTAATTTGGACAATATCATGGAGTTGCTGGTGCGTTCGGGCCGCTCTACTTTAGAATCATTAATGATTTTGGTGCCGGAGGCTTATAAAAATCAGCCAGCTTTGGCTCCCTATCCTGAAATTGTCGATTTTTATGAATATTACAGCGGTATTCAAGAGCCTTGGGATGGGCCGGCGCTGTTGGTATTTAGTGATGGGAAACAGGTAGGCGCTACCCTCGATCGCAATGGTTTGCGACCCGCTCGTTATTGTATTACTAAAGATGGCTTGGTGATTGTAGCTTCGGAAGCAGGAGTTGTGGATATTCCCGAAGCAGATATTGTGGAAAAAGGCCGCTTAGGGCCAGGACAGATGATTGCTGTTGATTTAGATAGCAATGAAGTTCTGAAAAATTGGGAAATTAAGCAGCGGGCTGCGAAGGCATATCCTTATGGTGAATGGTTGCAAAAACACCGTCAGACTATGCCAGTAGGAGATTTTGCTCAGAGTACAAGTCTGGATGCTCAGACTTTACTCCGTCATCAAACTGCTTTTGGCTATACGGCGGAAGATTTGGAAATGGTGATCGCGGATATGGCGAGCACGGGGAAGGAACCAACTTTTTGTATGGGGGATGATATTCCTCTGGCGGTGCTTTCTGGGCGACCACATTTGCTTTATGACTATTTCAAACAGCGTTTTGCTCAGGTGACAAATCCGCCGATTGACCCGCTACGGGAAGGGATGGTGATGTCTCTAAGTATGCAGTTGGGCGAACGGGGGAATTTGTTGGAAGCGAAGCCGGAAAATGCCCGGATGCTGAAGATTAATTCGCCGGTATTGAATGAGGCGGAATTGGCTTGGTTGAAGAGTAGAGAAGCTTTCCCGGTTAAGGAGTTATCTACGCTGTACGCGATCGCCCAAGGCCCTGCTGGTTTGGAGGCCGCAGTTAAGCAACTTTGTCAGGCGGCGGCGGCGGCGATCCGATCGGGTGCGAAAATTATAGTTCTCAGCGATCGCGTGGCGAAGGAAGAAGGGGGAATTTCTTCTGCTGTTTTAAGTACGGAATATACCTACATTCCGCCGATGCTGGCTGTGGGTGCGGTTCACCACCACTTGATCCGCGAAGGGTTGCGGATGAAGGGTTCGCTAATTGTGGATACGGCTCAGTGTTGGAGCACTCACCATTTTGCTTGTTTAATTGGCTATGGTGCGATCGCTATTTGTCCTTATTTGGCTTTGGAAAGCGTCGGCCATTGGTGGTCTGATTCCAAGACTCAAGCTCTGATGGAGCGGGGAAAACTGGCTAAGATTACCTTAGCAGCGGCTCAGGCTAAGTATCGCAAGGCGGTAGAAGATGGCTTGCTGAAGATTATGTCGAAGATGGGGATTTCGCTGCTGTCTAGCTATCAAGCGGCGCAAATCTTTGAGGCGATCGGTATTGGTGGCGATTTGCTGGATTTGGGTTTCCGGGGGACTGTTTCTCGGATTGGCGGCTTGAGTATCAAAGAATTGGCTACTGAGGTGATTTCCTTCCACAGCAAGGCTTTCCCCGAATTGAGCGGTAAGAAACTGGAAAATTATGGCTTTGTCCAGTTCCGGCCAGGCGGTGAATATCACATGAATAGCCCGGAAATGGCGAAGGCGCTACATAAGGCTGTCACCAGCTTTAAAGAAGGGGCTAGGGGAGAGGGGCTAGGGACTAGGGAAAGAGAAGAAAATTCTGGCTCTACCCCTTCTTCCGCTTATGAACATTACGAGGTTTACAAGCAGCAGTTGGAACATCGGCCCGTAACTGCTTTGCGGGATTTGTTGGATTTCCAGAGCGATCGCGCTGCTATTCCTGTATCAGAAGTAGAATCGGTGGCGGATATCGTCAAACGGTTTGCGACGGGGGGGATGTCTCTGGGGGCGCTGTCGCCGGAAGCTCACGAAACCCTAGCGATCGCTATGAACCGCATCGGTGGGAAGTCTAACTCTGGGGAAGGTGGTGAAGATCCTAAGCGATACAAAGTGTTGGATGATGTGAGTGAGGCTGGACTTTCGCCGACTTTCTCTCACTTGCAGGGCTTGCGGAACGGCGACAAAGCCAACTCTGCCATCAAACAAGTTGCTTCTGGTCGCTTTGGGGTGACACCTGAGTACCTAATGAGTGCTAAGCAGATCGAAATTAAGATGGCACAAGGTGCGAAACCAGGGGAAGGCGGGCAATTGCCAGGGCCGAAAGTGAGCCAGTATATCGCCTATTTGCGGCGTTCTAAGCCGGGAGTAACGCTGATTTCGCCCCCGCCGCACCATGACATCTACTCGATTGAAGACTTGGCGCAGTTGATTTTTGACTTGCACCAAATTAATCCCCAGGCTGGCGTTTCAGTCAAGTTAGTGGCAGAAGTTGGGATCGGTACCGTCGCGGCTGGTGTCGCCAAGGCGAATGCTGACGTGATTCAAATTTCTGGACACGACGGCGGGACGGGTGCTTCGCCCCTGTCTTCGATTAAACACGCGGGAGCTCCTTGGGAACTGGGTTTAACTGAAGTTCACCGGGTGTTGATGGAGAATAAGCTGCGCGATCGCGTCGTGTTGCGAGTGGATGGCGGCTTCAAAACCGGCTGGGATGTCGTCATGAGCGCATTAATGGGCGGTGAAGAGTACGGTTTCGGCTCGGTGGCGATGATCGCAGAAGGCTGTATTATGGCTCGGATTTGCCACACGAATAACTGTCCAGTGGGGGTGGCAACTCAGCAGGAACACCTACGGAAGCGTTTCCCAGGTACGCCGGAGCACGTTGTTAACTTCTTCTACTTTGTGGCGGAGGAAGTGCGGAGTTTGTTGGCAAAATTGGGATACCGATCGCTCAATGATATTATTGGTCGCGCTGATTTGCTGAAGATGCGCGAAGGCGTGCATTTGACTAAGACTCAGGCTGTGAATTTGGACTGTCTGACGCAGTTACCTGATACTAAGAGCGATCGCAGTTTCTTAGTACATAGCGACGTTCACAGCAATGGGCCAGTGTTGGATGACAATTTGTTAGCGGATGCTGAGATTCAGGCCGCGATCGCCAATCATGGTAGCGTTACCAAAAACATCCCCTTAGTGAATACCGATCGCACTGTTGGAGCCCGACTCAGTGGCGCGATCGCACTTCAACATGGTAACAGCGGTTTTGAAGGTCAAATTAACCTCAACTTCACTGGTAGTGCGGGTCAGAGCTTTGGCGCGTTCAATTTGCCAGGGATGATTCTGAGCTTATCAGGGGAGGCTAATGATTACGTTGGTAAGGGAATGCACGGCGGCGAGATCGCGATCAAACCCCCTGCTGGTGCGACTTATGACCCTGCACAAAACGTAATCGTGGGCAATACTTGCTTATACGGCGCAACGGGGGGAACTCTGTTTGCTAATGGTAAAGCAGGGGAACGGTTTGCGGTTCGTAACTCGATGGCGAAAGCGGTAATCGAGGGTGCTGGCGATCACTGTTGCGAGTATATGACTGGTGGCGTTGTCGTGGTTTTGGGTACAGTTGGCCGTAACGTCGGTGCGGGTATGACTGGCGGTTTGGGCTATTTCCTCGATGAAGATGGCAGTTTCCCCAATCATGTCAACCCTGAGATTGTGAAAGTTCAGCGGGTAATTACCCCTGCTGGGGAGCAACAATTGAAAGAGTTAATTCAGGATCATAGCGATCGCACTGGTTCGGAGAAGGCGAAGCATATTCTGGCTAATTGGTCGGAATATTTGCCGAAGTTCTGGCAAGTTGTACCGCCTTCTGAAGCTAGTTCTCCTGAAGCGAGTGCTGATGCTACTGAGAAGGTTGCTGTGAAGGCTTAATAAGACCTGGCGAATAAGGCCTGGCGAATAGAATTCGCGGCTACACAAACCAAGTCCGCCTTCGCGGACTATATAAATTTAACCCGCGCAGGCGGGTTTTTTTTGTAGATGGCGCAGAAATAGCCCGAAAACTAGCGAAGCTGATATAAGCTGCAAAGTAGCAGTTTAAACCATTGCCAGGTAAAGGTTACAGCCATTTTTTATCAGACCGCGCCCTTAATCTAGGACAATACTCTGTTTGCAGCTAGTAACAACTTCGCTATATTTAGATCTAGTGGGAGCGATCGCCCTCGGTTAAATCTTCTGCCAGTTCGTCTAAGCGATCGTTTGCATCTCTTGCCAGTTTCAAACAGTAGACGGTAGCAGACAGCCCGCCAGTAGTGGTTACAACTCCCTCTGGTGCTTTACCTAATAGCATCAGTCCAACCCCAGCAAAACCAACAATGGCACAAGTTGCAGTTGTTGCCAGAGCTAAGTTAAAACTGAGGCGTGCTTGGCGCAGGCGTTCTTTGATAATGTCGTACTGGTCAGGGTTGTGATTGGTGTCCATAGCTTTTTTAACCTCAAGTTCATACTTCTACTGTGAGGCTAAATATCTGAAACCCTGACTAGGCAATGATTATATTGTCAACCTCTTTTGGCTCATGTATGATTGTTTTATGATTGAGATGCGATCGCGTTAAAAATTTCTTTTAAGGTTTTAGCTAATTTATGTCAAATCCTGACCACTGCGGAAAAAAGAAAAGACTAACTTGTATTGCTTCTGAAGAAGGTATAGAGAAAGCAAACAGTAGCTTGATCAGGTTAGGGTTTGACTCAAAAATTAATTTTGCTAATTCGCAGATTATATCTCGCAGTACAGTCACCAAATTTTTTAGTAGAAAGCCGATTCAACCTGATTCATTCAAAAGAATATGTGAGAAGCTAGAATTAAACTGGGAAGATATTATCGAACTAATGCCCAATAAAAATCTCTTTTATCGGCCAATAAGTCAGATTACAGTTCTCCCTAATCTTGAAACGGAGCAAGGTTCTGTGCAAATAATTACCCGTCAAATCTTAGTTATTGATAGAGAAAATCAAGAAGTCATCTCAGCTATAACTTTAGAAGGTGAGATCGACTCCGTTCAATCTGACTTATCATTTTGGCAATCCGATTTTTCAACAAAATATCCTAATAGTAATATAAAAGTCATAGCTATTAAACCAGGCAGTATCAAAATAGTAATAGAAGGCAATCAAGAAGATATTGATATGCTTTTATCTGATTTTGAGTCAGGAGAACTAACAGAAATTAATGGTTATCCCGTTCAAAATATCCAAATATTGACGGAAAGCGTAGAAGATGACGAAAGCAGCAAACGAAAATGGCGTTTAGTAGAGGATATTCGTACCAATAAAGTTGAGGGGCGAGACTTGCGCGGTGTTGACTTGAGCGATGCTGATTTGAGCGATGCTTATCTGGTTAATGCCAATCTAATAGATGCGGATTTAAGTG
>NZ_CACA01000221.1:0-38775 GCF_000180455.1 Kamptonema sp. PCC 6506 | reverse complement strand
GCGGCGAGCGCCCACCCTACGTTTAATTGACAGTCAGTTTTTATGAGCTTCTTGTGGGATGGGCATCCTACCCGTCTTTGTATTCGATTTAGATGCGTAATAGCTTACCATAATCGCGTTTAACGGACTACTGTTAACCGCTCCGTAAATTGGTTTGTTATTGCTTTCTTCTCATCAGTCAGGACTTCCAAAATTAACGGGCTTTTACTCAAAGCAGAAATTACAGCAAAATTTTTACTTAAGGGAAGTGAAACTTTTTCTCCACTTTTTAAGATGATATCTTGTTTGTCAATAGTTATCCAAGCGGTTCCTGACAAAACCTGCACATCTCGGTAGGCTTTTGGTAGCCTGAATACTTGATTATTTTCAAGTTTAATAGCGGTAAATTGGGAATTGCGTTCAAACATAGCCGTAAACTCCCTTAATCTGTTTGAGTTGTAAGAAAAATTGACGCGATAATTTAGCAGAGAGATAGCAATCTAAAGTAACGTCAATTAGATAACTTCAGTATTTTGTATGTCATGACGCTGCTTTCGCTAAAGCGCAACAACGTACCTATATCTCTACTTTCATCTATGACTGTCCATCTGCAAAGGTACAGATTTTTCAAGTTTTACTAGAACAGTTGCCATAGTATGTAACTGTTCTAGTCGAATTTCATCAATCTGTACTAGCTAAGAACATTCTTCTCAATGCTAGCTACAGATAGTTGCTCAGAAATATTGCTGGTACAATTGCCAAAAAAGCGCGATTGCCCTAAACTATTTGTAGTAATGTTGCTCAATCCAAACTCGCATTTCATCTTCAGTGACCGCAGATGTAGAGCGACCTGTAGCCGGATCGTAAGCGTGCCATAAGGTATTGCCCAACCGATCTGATGTTTGCCAAAGTCTGAGTTCATCGCGGCAGATAGCGGCTGCAAGTAAAGACTCAAAAATGTGCTTTAGTAGGGATAATAAAGGTGGCTGTTTGGTTTGAGACTCTTTCCCCGGAATTGACGTAAATTTTAGCTTTTCTGGGTCTAGCCACTTCTCAGATGTTTGCATAGCAGCACTCCTCAAGTGCGAGACTGTATTCGTTGTTTTCTCTGTTAAACTCACTTTAACAAGTTATAAATAGATATTCAAAGCATGGTTTGAATAGCTTACATGAATAAAATCGATAGATAGATTTTTCCATCCCCAGTCCTCCCTCGATCGCAATCTAGGCAAAACTGATACCAAGCCTATGAAAGAAATTAATACGCGCAAAATGAAAATCTCGCAGTTACACGCCTTGGTTGCAGTGGCGGATTGCGGCAATTTTAGTGATGCTGCTTTGTCTCTAGAATTGTCGCAGTCAGCAGTCAGCCATGCGATCGCGAGTTTAGAAGAAGAATTAGGCGTGCCCCTATTTCACCGAGGCCGTCACGGTGCTCACCTAACGCCAGTAGGAGAGAGAATTCTCGCTCACGGTCGCGAAATTCTGCAATCCTTAGAGATGATGGTCAAAGAAGCTTCCCTAGAAAGAGGTTTGCAGGGGGGATTAGTGCGAATTGCCTCTTTTCGCAGCGTGGCGACTCACGTACTCCCCGGAGTGATTGCCAACTTCCGCCGCCGTTTCCCCAAAATTGCGGTCAGCATTACGGAAATTCCCCATACTCAGGGTGTGGAACAAGCTGTGCGATCGCGCCGCGCAGATATTGGTATCGTCACTATTCCTACTTGCGATGAGTTTGAAACTAGGGAACTTTTGCGCGATGAATATATTGTTTTGGTACCGCCGAATGCCAAATTAAAAGGTAATAAATTTACCTGGGAAGATTTAGCTAGTTTCCCCTTAATTTTAGAACCGCCGGACTATAGCTGTTCTTGGCCGATTCGCAATTACTTGACGGCTGCGGAATTGCTTGTCGATATCGCTTACGAACTTAGCGAAGACTCAACAATTCTCAGCATGGTTGTCCAAGGTTTGGGTGTAGCAATTCTCCCGCGTTTGGCTGCGGAACCGATACCGGAAGGGGTACAGGTGTACAGTTTGCCAGTTCCTCTGGAAAGGATAATTGGGGTAGCTGTTTTGAAAGATGCGCTGTTAGTACCGGCGGTGTTTGCGTTTTTGGATACGCTTAAAGGTGCGCCTGAGCTCGTTGCCGCAAGATGAATTCTGCGATCGCTAAATCCATTGGCGTTGTCACCTTCAAATTTGTCTCCTCTCCCTGAACAATTTGGACTGGCAAACCGCATTTTTCAAACAAAGCCGCATCGTCTGTGACTTCCCATCCCAATTGACGGCCTTTGGCGTGACAATCTTTTAATAATTTGACCTCAAATCCTTGGGGAGTTTGGGCCGCCCACAGTTGGCTGCGATCGGGAGTATCTTTTACTAAGCCAGTTTCATCAGTAACTTTAATCGTGTCCTTAACTGGGACAGCCGCAATTAAACCCGGAAACTGGAACAACGCCTCAGCGCAGCGATTAAACAAATCTGGCGTGGCCAGACACCTCGCGCCGTCGTGAATCAAAACTTGCTCTGCTGTTGCTGGAAGCGCCTGCAAACCGTTGTAAACTGACTCTTGGCGAGTTGCACCTCCATGAATCAGTAGGACTGGCTTAGTCAGAGGGAAATTGGTCAGAATTTCTTGAAAGTCAGGAAAATCTGCTGGTTGGCCCATAATCCCAATCCAGGTAATATGTTCCGAGGCTTCAGCGACTTCCAGAGTCCAAGCCAGTAAGGATTTGCCCAATAATGGTAGCAGCAACTTATTGCGATCGCTGCCCATCCGCCGGCCACTGCCTGCGGCGGGAATTAATAAATGCACGATGACTCCTTGATTGTAATTTGTTAACTAAGTAAATCTATTTTTTATTCAATTTGTGCCCTTACCCAAGCCCGAAAAGCTTTCATTGTTTTATTTCTTCCCTCAATTTTACTTTGTTCTAAATACTGAGCGATCGCTCGATCCAGCAATGGCAACCTTGGAAAATGAGGACTTTCACTAACCTGTACGTATTGCCCTGCTTGCAGCACGTTGATTTCTAATTTCTTCCCATTAAATCGCCACAGTTCTCCGACTCCTAATGCTTGATAATTATTAAACCGGGTGCGAGAAGTAATGTCAATTTCAATGGCTAAATCTGGAGGCGGATCGACAGTTAAATCAATACGTTTTTTGCCGCGAACGGCGACCTCATTTTCGATATAAAAACAGTCATCGGCTTCTAGTCCCTGTAACATATTTTGACTTTTAAACGTGGTCGAACCCAGACTGCGAAATTCTATCTCATATTCTTCCAATATGGCTTTTACAAAGTCAGCAATCATTACTTTATCATCTTCATGTTCCGGTAAGGGCACCATAATTTCTAAGATTCCCTGACTATAATTAATCCGCGTACCCCGTTTTTCAGCATACTCCTCTAACAGTTGTTCGTACATTTGCCAACTGACATCGGTCATCAGAAGTTGCTGACCGGGGGAGACGATGATTTGTTGAAGTTGGACTTGCATAGTTGCCTCGTGTAGAGTTAGGGATTCACGGCTGAATTATTTCCGCTAATCGAGTTTATGGCTGTTTCATTCTCAGGAAATTAAGGCTTTGTAGGGTAGCGCCCCAAGGCATTAGTGTCAACTTAAGCTGAAACCCGCCAGGGGTTAATACCAAATCCGGGTTAGTTATCCCCTTTATGAATCGGCGGTTAAAACCGCTTCTATACAAACGAAGTCCGCCTGCGCGGACTAAGAGAATAAACGGGATGGGAAACCTGGATTTGGTATAAAACCCTACTCTTATAGCTTAAGTCCTCGCTTAGTGGACTAATTAAGTTCTTCAGTCCACTAAGCGAGGACTTAAACTTTGAGGCAGGGTTTTAACCCTTGACGGACTAAGGGTTTGGGGGTAGGTACGGGGGCACTGCCCTACACAAACTGGCCTTTCGATCTGAGAATGAAACAGCCCTGCCTTATAAGAAATACCCTGAAAACTCGCTAGACTTTAGTCCAGGGATGAAAGGGCATTGCAGGATAAATCCTGCCGACTCTTTGTGCTTCAATGTAACCGCTTAACTTGTTTCAGTCTGAGCTTGACTTGTCTATTTATGGTGTACAGTAAACATAGTACAACAGACAGTAAATTAAATGTACGCAGTACAAAAAGATGTATGGCATTTAACGGGGTTCGACAAGACCATTGTCGAGCAACTACTGAGATGGTCAAACAACCTGTTTAATGTCGGGACTTATGAAAGTCGGCAACGGTACTTTGAAAACAAAAGTGCTGTCAAATATCTCGATTTGTACAGGATTGCCAAGACCAACGAGAATTACGGGTTGCTATACTCGCAAGTCGCGCAACAATCCATCAAATCTGTTGCTGAATCTTTTAACTCTTTCCGAGCATTAGAGAAATTAGCTTATAAAGGAGAACTCAACCAAAAACCGAGACTTCCCAAGTACAGAACCAAAGGAGGAATGTATCAGATTTCATATCCTGGTCAAGCGTTGAAAGTAGTGGGGAATAAAGTTAGATTACCTCTAGGGAATAAAGGTAAAGAACATTTTGGAACAGATGCTCTCTGGGTTCCGTTACCTGAACGGATCAAAGATTGTCAGATTAAAGAACTCCGGCTAATCCCTAGAAATGGTGAGGTTTGGGTCGAGTACATTCATAAATCTTTTACCAAACAAGCCCCTAGCTGTAGCTTGGAAGTAACAGGGATTTTGGGAATAGATCGCGGCATCAATAATTGGTTAACTTGTGTCTCTAGCAATGGCAAGCCATTTATTATTGATGGTCGGAAGTTAAAGTCTTGGAACCAATGGTTTAACAAAGAAAAGGCGCGAATCGAATCGGAACACGCCAAATATAAGATGCCTAAAGGTTTCTCGTCAAAACGGCTGCAACAGTTGTCGGAAACTCGTACCAGAAGGATGAGAGATGCGGTTAATAAGGCAGTTAGAACCATCGTAGATTATTGCGAAAACCACCAAATTAACGTCATGATTTTCGGTTGGAATAAGGGGCAAAAGCAAGAAGTAAATATGGGAGGTAAGACCAATCAGAACTTTGTCCAAATACCGACATCTAAAGTCAAAGAACGCCTAGCTCAAGAATGTAACTTAAGGGGATGGCGATTTGTAGATCAAGACGAATCTTATACGTCAAAAGCTAGTTTTTTAGACCGAGATTTTCTGCCAGTAAAAGTTGGTGAAAAACCCAACAATTGGCAGCCATCGGGTAAGCGAATCAAGCGAGGTCTGTACCGTTCTAGCGCTGGGTGGTTAATCAATGCAGATACTAACGGGGCAGCGAACATCATTAGAAAAGCAAAAGTAGCCACAGACTCATTTGTTGAGCGAGTGGGTAGCGGGTTGCTGACTAACCCTTTAAGAATTAAACTTTGGGCGGATTCATCTCCCAAAGTTTGTCCTTAAGAATCCCCGTGTGTTTAGACCGGGGAGTGTCAAAATCCTGATTTGATAAGTATTTTTTCCTTTAGAATATCGGTTGGTAAGCTCAAGTGACTAATATGCGAATTGTTGCCCTTGTTCCTGGGGGGATTGGCGATCAAATTTTGTTTTTTCCTACCCTGGATGGCTTAAAACAACTCTATCCGAATACTCAGGTTGACGCGATCGTGGAACCAAGGGCCAAAGGTGCCTACCGTGTCTGCAAGTCTGTCAAAGAAGTTATCCCCTATGATTTTAAAGACCGCAATGCTTTAGCTGACTGGGGAAACTTGCTGGGTATTATCCGCGATCGCGAATACGAAGCTGTGATCTCCCTGGGACAGCGCTGGAGTGTGGGACTCCTGCTGTGGTTGACTGGTATTAACAAGCGAGTTGGCTATGCTGGCGGCGGTTCTATTTTTCTGACGGACGCGATACCGCTAAAAACTGAGCAGTATGCTGCGGAAATGTATCACGATTTACTCCAAGGCTTTGATATTAATACGCCCTGTCCGCCCCTGGCAATTAATGTCCCCAAGCAAGACATACAATGGGCTGAAGCGGAACAGCAGCGTTTAGGGATTAAAGATAGCGGTTACATTTTGATTCACGGCGGTTCTAGTCAGTTGGCTTTGTCTAAGGGGATTGACAAAATTTACCCTGTGGATAAATGGCAGCAGATTATTCAAGATTTACAACAGCGACAGCCTAATTTGCCTGTGGTGGTGGTTAAGGGGCCGGAGGATGCAGCTTTTGTGGACAAATTAGTGGAGTCTTGTCCGCAGGTGTTGGCGATCGCGCCTGATGATATTGGTAAGTTGGCCGCTGCGATCGCTGCTGCTAATTTGATGCTATGTACTGACAGTGCGCCGATGCACTTAGCGGTAGCAGTTCAGACTTATACGATCGCCTTGTTTGGGCCTACTGACCCAGCGAAGTTATTGCCAAAGAGCGATCGTTTTATTGGCCTCAAATCACCTACGGGTAAAATGGCTGACATTTCACCTCAAGACGTTCTCAAAAAAGTCTGGGGAGGGTAATTGTTAATGGTTAACTGTTAACGGTTAACTGTTAACGGTTAATTGTTAATGGTTAACTGTTAACTTAATAAATAAACACTTCTATAACTTGTAGGGTGGGCGATCGGTGACTACCATCTTAAGCTATCATCTACATACATTTTTTTCGATCGCCCAGCTTACATTTATACAATCCGCGCAGAAACCGGGTTTTTTCTAAAAAACCCTGCTTTTCAACTAGATATCTAGGTCGAAACCTGGTTTCTAACTTCGACTTGCGTAAGTCTTGGTTTAATTGTCTCCATTTTATTAACTCTGGTGATGGATTTCACGAAGTGCTATAACAAACCACAACCAACAACTAACAACCAACAACTAACAACTAACAACCAACAACTAACAAGTATAATGAAACAAGCAGTTTTTCTTGACCGCGATGGAGTTTTAAATATTGAAGCTGGATATATTCACCGCCTTGAAGACTTAAACTTAATTCCGGGAGTAGCTAAAGCAGTACGTCAATTAAATGACAGAGGAATATTTTGCTGTCTAGTTTCTAATCAGTCTGGTCCAGCCAGAGATTATTATCCAGTTAGCCACGTAGATGCACTCCATCAACGTCTCTGTAATTTGTTAGAAATAGAAGCAGGCGCAAAATTAGATGCTCTTTATTATTGTCCTTATTTGAGTCAACCAGAAGGCGGAATCAACCCCGAATTTACGCGCTGGACTACTTGGCGAAAACCGAACACGGGGATGTTAGTAGCCGCAGCTTGGGAACAGGATTTAGACTTGCAAAATAGTTTTATGGTGGGGGATAAAGCCACTGATGTTGATATGGCTCATAATGCTGGTTGCCAAGGGATTTTAGTGCAGACGGGATATGGTGAAAGTGTACTCAGTGGGGAATATCAGCATCATACTAAACCGGATTTTATTGCAGCAGATTTAGCGGTAGCAGTTGAGTGGATTTTGAGGCGAATTGATGTTGATTAAACAAGAAAGCAAAAGTCTATCAATCCTATTAGTCCGCGTATAGTCCGCGTAGGCGGACTTGGTTTGTGTAGCCGCGATTTCAATCGCTGGGATATTTTGTTTGAGCCAGCGTGACAGTGCGAAACTGTTTGGCTATTTCTTCAGGAGGTTTGCCATTGTGGATGTATTCAGAGAGTATATGTTCAATGCCAACTCGCGTTCCTTTAACCCGGATATCTTCGGGATTAAGAAAGTCAAAATATTCTTCTGGCTGCATAATTTTTATCCTCAATTTTACTAATTATAGCAAGAGGTTCAAGTTTATTCTAGTTTCGATAATCATTAAATTAGCAGGTACGCGATCGCATCTACATTCCTAAATCCCTCAAAGTTTGTTACAAAGTAGAAGTAGCACTTAGGACACGGCGACTTCACCCAGGCTATCCCAATTCACCCGATTGGGTGAGTCAAAGGTAGGAAGTGCGATCGCGACCCCCAGTCATAACCTGATAAAATCAAAATCAACAGGAATTTGTCAATTGAACGTTTTTAGCACCCTTGACCCCCAACGAAGGCGTAGCCTGCAAATGTTATTCATTTCAGGTCTATTATTTTGGTGTAGCTTAGGTTCCTTACTGCCAACTTTGCCCCTTTACGTCCAATATGTGGGCGGTACAAATCAGCAAATTGGCTTAGTCATGGGCGCTTTTGCCATCGGACTATTGCTATCACGACCTTGGTTGGGGCCGATGGCCGATACTAGGGGTAGAAAGCTGGTTTTACTTGTGGGTGCGTTAGTAGCAGAACTCGCGCCAATGGGTTATTTATTTGTAACATCAATCCCTTTGTTGCTAGTAATTCGGGCTTTTCATGGCATTAGTATTGCCGCTTTTAGCACTGGTTATAGCGCCTTGGTGACAGATTTATCCCCGGAAGGACGCAGGGGAGAATTAATTGGCTATATGAGTTTGATTACTCCGGTTGGTATCGCTATTGGGCCGGCTATTGGCGGATATTTACAAGCTTGGGTGGGTTATACACCTTTGTTTATGATGTCTTCTAGTCTAGGAATGTTGGCTTTAATTTGCACTTACCAGGTTTGGGAACCTGGTTATATAGATACTTCCAAGATTAAGCAAAAATCTCAAATCAAAACTCAAAAATCTAATGAGATTTTGTCTTATTTTCAAATGCTTTGGAACCCTCGCGTTCGCATTCCCGCTTTAGTTTTGATGTCCGTTGGTTTGGTATTTGGGGCTGTGAGTACATTTATGCCTTTGTTTTTACAGCAGACAAAGGTAAATTTAAATCCAGGACTATTTTACTCGATGGCCGCGATCGCCAGTTTCGCGATCCGTTTACCCACCGGCAAAGCTTCCGATCGCTACGGTCGCGGCATCTTTATTAGTGGCGGCTTGGTCTGCTATGCTCTTTCTATGATAGTTATGTGTACGGCCAATAGCAGCAATGCCTTTTTGCTAGCAGCCTTGTTTGAAGGTATTGGTGGCGGAACAGTAGTTCCGATGATGGTAACGCTAATGGCGGACAGGTGCGAACCTCACGAACGAGGTCGTCTGTTCTCCTTGTGTGTGGGTGGGTTTGATTTGGGAATTGCGATCGCAGGCCCTACACTAGGCTTAGTCGCAGAATTTTTCGGTTATAGAAATATGTTCGCGATCGCCTGCATACTCGCTATCTTCGCTACAATCCTGTTTATCACCAAATCCAGCAAAGATTTACCCCACTCTCTAAGGTTCTCCCTCGGTCAAGGTAAAGATGTCTACGCCCTGAAGAATTAAAAATCAAAAATGTGAAATTAAAAATCAAAAGACAATTAAAATGGTTTTCGCCATTTTTAGTTTTTCATTTTTAATTTAAAACGGGCTTGGAGGGATTCGAACCCCCGACCTCATGGTCCGTAGCCATGCACTCTATCCACTAAGCTACAAGCCCTGGTTGATTTCAGATTTTGGATTTTTCAACCCAAAAGTCTTTTTCACACCAAAATTAATAATAACACAACTTCCAAAATGACGCAAGACCTCCAGCAAAATTCTTCTAAATTGCCCACAGAGAGTCAACTAACTCATCTAGACGAACGCGGCGAAGCCCAAATGGTGGACGTTTCAGCCAAAACCCCCACCCTCCGCCAAGCCGTAGCCGCCGCCCAGGTACGGATGTCACCGGAGACATTTGCCGCAATTCAAGCTGGCAATGCCCCCAAAGGCGATGTCTTGGGAACCGCAAGACTCGCTGGCATCATGGGGGCCAAGCAAACTGCACAATTGATTCCCCTCTGCCATCCCTTGCCCCTGCAAAAAATAGAAGTTCAGGTGATACCAGATGCCGAGTTACCGGGGTATCAAATTCGCGCTGAGATCAAAACCAAGGCGGAAACAGGTGTGGAAATGGAAGCTTTGACGGCGGTTTCGGTGGCCGCGCTGACGTTGTACGATATGGCGAAGGCTTTGGAAAAGTCGATCCAGATAGAATCAATTCGATTGGTAAGTAAGACAGGTGGTAAATCTGGGGATTTTGTTAATAGTTAATAGTTAGTGGTTAGTGGTTAGTGGTTAGCTGTTAGTTGGTAGTGGTTAGTTGATAGTTGTCATTGCGAGCGTAGCGAAGCAATCGCAATAGATTAAGATTAAGCTGCTACCCATCTAATTTGACAGTCAGTTTTTATAAGCTTCTTGTGGGATGGGCATCCTGCCCGTCTTTGTATTCGATTTATTAGATGCGTAATAGCTTACTTCGATAGTGCTAAAGCAGAAATCACAGACTTTAACGCTTTAGCAAAGGGTTGGGGATTGCTTCACTGCGTAAGCGCTACGCGCAGGCTACGCCAACGCAATGACAACTATCAACTAACTAACAACCACTAACCACTAACAACTACCCACCAACAAATACCAACTAACCACTAACCACCAACAACTAACTATTAACAGTTAAAAGTAGTTGATTCAATTTTCCACTGCGATAGCCCTCCAAATCTAGAGTCACATAAACAAAACCAAACTCCTGAAACATTGCCACAATTCCCGACAAATCCACACCCAATACAAACTCCTTAATTTCCTCCGCTGGTAACTCAATCCGCGCCGTATCTCCCTCAGATCTTACCCTCAGATTCTTTAATCCCAACTGCCGCAAATACCTCTCAGCACGTCCCACTCTTTGTAACTTCCAAACCGTAATTTCTTCACCGTAAGGAAAGCGGGAACTCAGACAAGGTTGTGCGGGTTTATCCCACCAAGGCAAACCCAATTCTTTTGCCAATTGCCGCACTTCTAATTTAGTAACACCTACTTCTGCTAAAGGCGATCTCGCCCCTCTTTCCTTTGCAGCTTGAATTCCCGGACGATAATCTTTTAAATCATCAGCATTAACGCCATCTACTACATAAGAATAACCTCGTTCAATTGCTAAAGGTTTGAGGGTATCGTGCAATTCACTTTTGCAGAAATAACACCGATTAACTGGGTTAGAAGTGTAATTGGGATTAGCCATTTCTTGAGTTTGCACTTCCTCATGGGCAATTCCAATTGATAAGGCTTGAATGCGGGCATCTTCCAAATCTTCTGGTAATAAAGATGGGGAAACTGCTGTAACAGCTAAGGCGCGATTGCCGAGCATATCAAAAGCAATTTTTGCGACTAAGGTACTATCAATTCCACCTGAGTAGGCAATTAAAGCCCGATCCATCTGACTAAATATGGTTTGTAGTTGTTCTAATTTTTCTGTTAGCATAATTTCAAAATAATTTCATTATTTTTTCTTTTTTCTGACTTACTCATCACTAACCTAACTTTGCCCTCTAGGGGCTATTATACCACCAAAAAGGGCAATTTACAAGCTGTTTTTGTCAGCAATGTTCAGATTAATTCCTTTCCATTATATCTTAAAATTCCCGCCGCGAGAAGACTGCGATCGCAATTGACAACACCAGCACTATGTACAGCAAACCATAGCCAGCATTAGTGATTAAAGCAACTATATGCAGTATTTGACCGTAAACAGCATCATTTCTTAGATTTAGCCGTGCTAAGTCGGGTAAAACCAGATACAGCCCCATCATTAATTGCTCAATAGTAGGATTTTTGGTTAACTTGCCTAGCGCTACTAAATCGCGGGTTGAGTGCCCCATCAAATAAACTCCAAACGTCAGCAAAGTTGCCAGTAGCGAACTTGTAAATACACCAAAGAGAATCCCTACTGCTGTTAGCAGAGACAACTCTATCCAGACAAATAAGGTGGCAATTAAAATGCTTCCTAGTGGGTAAGAAATTTGACTTAAACTTAGGATGGTTATATAAATAAGAGTCATTCCCGCTACCAGCACAGCCAGCACAATTGATAATCCTATATGCTTACCAACTATCAATTCTGAGCGCGAAATCGGTTTAGCCACTAAGACATAAACCGTCCGTTTTTCGATTTCTTTATTAACAAGCCCAGTGGAGACAAAAACTGTAACAACTAAGCCCAAAACTCCAATAGCAGCCATGCCAATATCTAAGATGATTTTTCTCTCTGCTGTCGCTGCTAGTTCTGGGATAAACCTCACGGCGGCCCCCATTAACACAGCAAAAAAAACAATTAGGTAAAGAATACGATCGCGAATCACTTCCCAAAAAACATTAAGGGCAATAGTGAAGATTCTACTCACATTCATACTTGGTTTACTCCTTTAATTATGTCTATTTTCCTAGTAGGATTATATATCTTAATTGGATCGCAATTAACAGTTGCTCTATTTGATACCTTCGCTACCTCACAATATTTGCTCAGGGTATATCCTCCCGGTTTGGTAGTAGGCCCAAGCCATCTTGCCAAAAATTCTATTTTATAAAGAGATTGCCCTTGGATTACATAAGTTTCTATATCCCACTTCGAGTTTTCTGCAAGAGGAGAGATATTTTTAAACATCTGATTTCGCAGAGAAACTTGTTTCCTACTCACGGCAATTAGCCATTCTTCTACTTTTTGCCACGATCTTTTTCGAGTTTTAAGTCTCAGTTGATTTTCCATTACTTTAAGCATAGTCATACCTCTAGAATTATTGAGGGATGGCGGCTTGAAATTGACAACGAAACCGCTCTTAGTGAAATCCTCGGCTAGCACGCTCGGATATTCTTGTAGCCAGTCTTGAATTATAAAATGAAATGCGAGAAAACAAGTTAGAAGAGTATTAGTCAGAATTATCACTAAAAATATTGGGCGAATTAAGGGGGGATGAGGTTGCAATTTTGCCCCTGAACGAATAAATTTAATTATAACAGCAAGACATATTGAAATCAAGGGCCAAAAGATAACAGCTAAAGATTGGCGATCGGGAGTCAAATTTACTGATAAAAACCCGCTAATTAATGCTCCTGTAATCCAAGGACTAAGACTAATTCCAGAGATGATAAATGGCTCCTGACTTGTCCGCCAACCAATCCCAATTGTCAAAAATAGCCAGCTACAATCAGCTAGAGTATCCTTGAGTGCTTTATTCTTAATTTCTAAGGCTGAGAACAGGAAGAAAAACAGACTGATTAATAGAGGTGTTTTCCAATGTAAAACTTGAGGCGGAAGCAAAATCCTTTGTAAAATTACATTGGCTTTAATAAGATTTCTCATGTCACTAATACTCAGGGAAGTATTAAAACTACTTGATTTAACTGTTGACAGTTAATTGCATTCATTGGCTTTCTAGATATAATACTAGCAAAATGACACAATGACTGCAAGTGTGTGCTATTAAAAGTACACCAAATTGAGTGAATCCTTGAGCAGATTTTTTCTGGCTGCGAACAAGATTACGACTACCTATTGGCACGGGCATTGCAGAGTTATTTTGATTTGTTTGTAGTAAAAGAAATTTTAATATTTCTAATCCCTTCCATTTTCCTAAAAAAGATATAGTATAAATTAGAAATGCTGCCAAAATTAAGAGCGCAGAAACAGGATGCCACTGGCCTAAAAGGATATAACCCATAAGTAGTTCTACTTCGCCTTTTGATAGAAAGCTTTCCCAAACAAAAAAAGTTAACCAACCTATGCAGGTCGAGAATAAATTAATTACTGCTGTATATTCTACGCTGGTTTTGGGACTGAGCATTAGGGACTTTTGAAAGAACCACGATTCTATTGCGATTGCTAACCACAAAATTAAAATTTGAGATAAAAAAGCACGCAATGGTAAAACAGTGGGAAACATGATGAGGAAGAAGGAAGAAGTTAGACTGGGAGATGGCGTTGCCATAATCTATATAGTACATGAATAAAGTTTAAGTAGAGAAAGGTTTTAGTGTTCTCAATCGCTGCCATCTTTAGTTGAAATAGCTACTGGACTTACCAAACCAGGACGGTGCAAACAAGCTCTACAGATTATTAAAAGGATAGAAATTAGTAAAAATTTTTCTGGGAGCAGGTAAGGAGCTATAATGAGCAAATGTATGGCTTTATTTGCTGTAGCTAAAAATAGGTGGAGCTAAACAAAAAAGATAAAACGGTTGAGATAGCATCTAAAATTCTTCCAGTCCCCGACCTTGACAATAGTAGTAAAGCCGGGTATATAGATACTGTAGCTAAAATATACTTCAGCATTTAATTTCCAATTTTTTTTTAGCGTAAGTGGGCAAAATCTTTACTATCTCTGGGTTTCAGGCGGGGTTTTCACTACCCCAAGAAAAGAACAAAAAAAATATATGCAGCACATAGAAAAATATCGCGGTTGCCTTCTAGGTTTAGCAGTTGGCGATGCTGTGGGAACAACTTTAGAATTCAAGCGACCCGGAACATTTACCCCTATTAACGATCTAGTAGGTGGCGGCCCTTTTCGACTGCAACCGGGACAGTGGACAGACGATACCTCAATGGCACTTTGCTTAGCTGAGAGTTTAATTGAGAAAAAAGGTTTCGATCCAGTTCACCAATTGCAAACATATTTGCGATGGGAAAAAACCGGACATTTAAGCAGTAATGGAGAGTGCTTTGATATTGGCAATACTGTGCAACAATCACTGTGGAAATTTGAAGAAACTGGTAAACCTTTTTGCGGATCTATAGATCCTTTGAGCGCTGGCAATGGCTCAATTATGCGCTTAGCTCCCGTGCCTTTATTTTATGCTAAAATACCTCTGGAAGTAATAGAGAAATCCAAAGATAGTTCGCGTACAACTCACGGTGCTACTACTTGTTTAGATGCTTGCAGATATTTGGGATCTTTAATTGTAGGTGCTGTTAATGGAGTGAGTAAAGAAGAGTTACTTTCAGAACGCTACAGCCTTATATCGGGATATTGGGAACAACACCCTCTAACAGATGAAATCGACGAAATTGCAGCGGGTTCCTTCAAACGCCGCGAACCGCCAGAAATAAAAGGTACAACCTATGTTGTCAAATCTTTGGAAGCGGCACTTTGGGCATTTTATCGCAGCAATTCGTTTAAAGAAGGGTGCTTATTGGCTGTTAATTTGGGCAACGATGCAGATACAACTGGTGCTGTTTATGGGCAGTTGGCAGGTGCTTTTTATGGAGAAAATGGAATCCCGGAAGCTTGGCGATCTCGATTAGCTCACCGCGATATGATTGAATCTTTTGCTGAGCAAATTTTTTCTTTGGCTAATTCAATATAAGTCAATAAATATTGACCAAAATCTCAGTAAAAATCCCCTGATATTTATCAAAACTTCCTAGAGGAGAAGGTCGCTTAATTAAAAAGTAAATGCGTGCAAAAAATAAATGTTAGAAATCAAAAATGTAAGTGGCACTGCTTTTATTATTGCCGAATATCGAGCAGATAGCAGTCAAGATACGACACCTCTTTACAATGATGAAATTGTAAAACTCTTCCTGAATTGCGATACAAAAAAAATCGCTGAAGATGCCGCCATCAATTTTCCTGCGGCTAAAGAAATGGTCAAAATTCGTACTAAATATTTTGACGATACCCTCTCAAAGGAAATTTTACAGGGCTGTAAACAAATAGTCATTTTAGGTTCTGGTTTAGATACCCGCCCCGCCCGAAAAAATATCGTAGGCGTTAAGTATTTTGAGATTGAAAATGAAGCAACTCTTAAATTTAAAGAGGAAATCTTAACGGCCAACGGCATCGCTGCCAATGTTAGCTATATTCCTGGCGATTATATCAAAGATAATTTAATTCACCTACTAGGCAAGCATCAATTTAACTTGGATCTTCCTGCCTATTTTATCTGGGAAGGAAATACCAGTTATCTGACTGAAGAAGAAGTAAGATTTGTGATGAAACAACTTCGCGAAAATGTGGGACAATTTAGAATATCCTTTGATTATATGTCAGACCAAGTGATTGCCAGAAGCACAGGCTATTCAGATATGGATGATTACATGAATAAATTAGAAAAAATGGGCGCAGTGTGGAAAAGCGGCTTTGCTAATATTGATGATTTAGCTAAAAAAGTAAATCTAAAAGTGGTGGAAAATTTCTCAACGGCTGAACTGCACAGAGAATATCGCCCTCACGTCTCCTTAGCATCTAATATTTTTAGATTCTACTTCCTTTGCACGCTAGAAAGTTATTAAGAAACAAGTCAATTCAATATAAATCCCAAAACTATATTGACGACTATTACTAATTAAAAATGCAGAAAAAACAGAAATTTCCTTATCTAGTTGGCTCGAAATGGACAGCACAACAAAAAACTTGGGGATGGCGACACTTTCAGGTTACAAATAGAAAAAATCAAGGCAAATGGGTATTTGCCGAAATGGTAGCCGCCTGCGATCCCGCAATCCGCTTCTGGCTGAACGCCCAACAGCTAAAAGATCGTAACCTCTGGCAAGCTGGATGGCAGTCTACACAAGAATTAGAGGACTTAGAAACTGATAATTACCCTTAACAATTTGGCTGTACACCTTCCCATTTTTACCAATGTGTGGTTGGATAGATCAGCAGTATCAGCAGGTCAGTCGGGATGAGGAGCGAGATAGCAGTACCAATTGTAAAATTATCAGCAGGGGCGATCGACAAAACTGAAAAGGAGCCTGAATATAAACAGTTAGAGCTGTTTGAATGGAAAGTAGAAGACAAATTTCTAGAATCGAACAACATCCCCACTTCCCAAGTTCGGAGAAAGAATGGTTTAATTTGTCTTAATGATATGTGGCGAGTAGCAGGCAGCGTTAAAAATAAAATTCCTTCCCGTTGGATAGCCCTTAAGCATACACAATTTCTCATAAAATTGCTGCGAACTCAAGTTAATGGCGAAATTTATCAAATTTATCGCGGCAGAAACGGCGGCACTTTTTCCGTAGACGAACTAGCTTATAAATATTGGGAATATTTAAGCGTAAAACGCCAAGTAAAGTTAACAGAAAAAAAGGTACAAAGCCAATTAGCTAAAAGCATTGGTGCAGTGAAACGCGAAGTACAAACTTTAGCAGGAAAAATTGATATTTTAACCGCTAAAGAGTTAATAGAGGTCAAATCAGTTAACAATTGGAAATGTGCCGTAGGTCAGGTTATAATTTACGGTCAGTCTTACCCCGACCACCAAAAGCGGATTCACCTTTTCGGGGAAGCATCCCCCGCATTTTTAAGCATGATTCGCTCCCATTGCACTGTCTTTGATATTGAGGTAACTTGGGAGTATTAACAATTTAAGTAGATGGACACACTTAAATGTAAAGTGGCAATCGCCCACCATGCACCCACCATGCAAGCGATAGAAGCATTTATTTATGTCCGACTGCTTAACGCACCAGTATAGTTTATAGGAGGAGTATGAAAAAACAACTTACTGTCTCAATGTGTCTGGTAATTTCTGCAATCTTGACTGATGGTTTTACCTTGGGAGCGAGTGCAAATTCAGTAACTGCTTTAAACCGCATTCAGCCTACAATTCAGCCTACAAATATTGCTACTACTACACCAGATTTACCTAAAGCCGTCCTGACTTTGCAAGACTTACCTTCTGGCTTCAAAGATATGTCTGGCGAAGCAGAATCACTCAAGAAGCAGTTAAATAATGGCAATGAAGTTAAAGCTGAAAATGTCTTTGCTTTCCAAAAAAGTGATGACCAGCAGTTTCAGTTAATTGTGGGTTTCACAATGCCAATGCTGAGTCGGATAGAGCAAGCTAGCTTTGATAGTTCGATCCGCCAACAAGATTTTGCACAGGAGTTCCTCAAAGGCTTAAATGAGGGTAGTCAAGGAGACTTTTCCAATATCACTTCATCACCGATGGGCGAAAATATTGGCGACGCATCGGCTAAATGGGTGACAAAAGGCCAACTTAACGGGATACCTATGCGCCTGGAAATGGCCGTATTTCGGCGGGGAAATTTAGGCGCAATGTTGATGATTTTGTATCTTGACGGTGAGAGTCCCAGTATAGCGATCGCAGATGCAGCGAGGAGACTCGACAGCCGTATTGTTGAGTTAAGCCCGGTGTCCCCAACTCAACCACAATAGCGCGACCGCAACCTAAAATCGGTTAAATTATCAGAAAGTTTACTAAGTAGCTCCACCTAATTAAACATAAGATCGGGATGGCTAAAAAGCTGACTGTATAAACATTCTTCCTTCTTCCTTCTTCCTTCTTCCTTCTTCCTTCTTCCTAAAGTTATGCCTGCTGTTTCCCTCCAAAATGTTTGTAAAGTCTACAATAACTTTTCTGCTGTCAACGACCTCTCTTTTACCATCGAACCGGGTGAAATGTTTGGTCTACTCGGCCCCAACGGTGCTGGTAAATCTACGACAATTCGGATGTTGACTACCCTCACCAAACCCACCAGCGGTGCCATTCAGGTAGGGGGATATGACGTAGTGCGGGAAAGCTTGCAGGTGAAGCAAAATATTGGTGTTGTGCTACAACAAACAAGCGTTGATACTGACTTGTCAATATGGGAAAACATGGAATTTCATGGGAGGCTGCACCATATCCCCAACCCTCAGCGAAAAGAGTTAATTAATAGGTGGCTGGACTATGTGGAATTAGGTCAAAGACGCGATGATTTAGTGAAAACTTTATCGGGAGGCATGAAACGTAGATTACAAATTGCTAGAGCTTTGTTACATCAGCCGAAAATTTTATTTTTAGATGAACCAACTGTCGGACTCGATCCCCAGACGCGGCGGCGGCTGTGGGAAATTATTCGCGATTTAAACAAGCAAGGCATGACCATGTTGTTGACGACGCACTACATGGATGAGGTAGAATATTTGTGCGATCGCATCGGCATTGTAGAGGGCGGTAAGTTAATTGAACTGGGGACTTTAGAAGAACTGCGAACAGTTCACGGCAAAGGGTTAGTAATGAAACAAATAGGTGATAGGTGGGAGTACAAATTTTTCCCTAACCTCGAAGAAGCTAATGCTTATCTCGAACAGCAACCTGATAAAACTGGGATGATGGTGCGCCCTTCAAATTTAGAAGATATTTTTGTAGAATTGACAGGAAGACAATTGGATTGAATTAAAAATTAAAAATTGAAAATTAATGAAAGTCGGACATAATTAAAAGTAGGGTGGGCGCTCGCCGCTTCAAGCTTGTAATTCATCGCCATAGATAATTGTCGGCGAGCGCCCACCTTACAAGTTATAGCGTTTATTTATGTCCACCTACTACAAAACATGAAAGTTTATTTGTATTTAACTCCGAGCAACGAACAACTAACAACTAACAACGAACAACTAACAACTAACAACTAACAACTAACAAAATGCCACGTTTAGCTACCCAGATAGAAGCCATCCTTTACTTAAAAGGTCAACCCGTGTCAATAGCGGAAATTGCCGAAATTGCCAAGTGCGATCGCGGCGAAGTCAAAGACGCTCTGATCGAACTCATGTCCGACAGTGCCCGTAGGGATAGTGCCCTAGAAGTCGTCGAAACCCCAGGAGGTTACAGCCTCCAACTTAGAGAAGAATTTGCCCCTTTAATGCAAGCCTTAATTGCCCCAGAATTGGGCGTGGGAGCCCTGCGGACACTCGCTGCGATCGCCCTTAAAGGAGGCCTGAGTCAAAGTGACCTAGTTAACTTGCGCGGTTCAGGAGCCTATCAGCAAGTTCAAGAACTTGTCGAACTCGGTTTTGTACGTAAACGGAGACAACCTGAAAGTAGGTCTTCTTGGCTACAAGTTACAGACAAATTTCATCGGTATTTTCAACTAGACCAGTTACCAAAACAGCTAACACTGAACTTTCACGCAAATTTAGAGGCAAGCGAAGAAGAGTAGTTTAAACTAGAACTAACAAGCTTGACATTCAGAGTCACATAATGGTTTTTAACCCTAACTTTTCTGATTCCAATGCCCAACAAACCGCAGCCAACCCACTGCTGAAGTATCTCCAGCACCAACCTCCAGAAGTTCTCGCTCGTGTCGCCAAGTCCGTTAGTCCAGAAATCAAAGAAATCATCTCCCACAACGTCCAAGGACTTGTCGGCGGTTTGCCTTCAGATAACTTCAACGTGCAAATTACAACAGACCGGGACAACTTAGCAGGTTTGCTAGCCTCAGCCATGATGACAGGTTATTTTTTGCGGCAGATGGAACTGCGGATGCAACTAGAGGAAAATTTAGCCAGCACTCGTTCTATTCCTGAGTAGGAAGAGGGAGCGGGGGCGGGGAGCAGGGGAGCAGGGGAGCAGGGGAAGGTAGGGAAGATTTAACTTCCTCATCTCCCTCATCTCCCCCCCGCTCCTCTGCCCCTCATCTCCCTCATCTCCTTCATCTCCCCCCCGCTCCTCTGCTCCCCCGCTCCCCCGCTCCTCTGCTCCCCCGCTCCCCATCACCCCCCAGGTGAATTAGCGGCCGCTGGGAAAGCAGCAGGTTTTACCTTAAGTTTCTGAACCTTACCTTGTCGATTCACTTCTACTTGTAGCTCTTGACCAATAGTGCTGGCTTCTACGCGCTCTTGGACTTCACCAGGAGTATTAACTGCAACGCCATCAATTTTTTGAATAATATCTCCTTGACGGAAACCTGCGATCGCGGCTGGGGATTTTTCCACTACTCGCGTAATCGCGACACCTTTCGTTGCTACAATCTTGACGTTGAGCTGCTGGCTTAGTTCTTCTCTAGAAACCGCAGTCAAATTGACCATTTGAACTCCCAAATAGGGATGATCCGCTTTCCCTTTAGCAAATAACTGATCCGCAACTCGCTTAGCAGTTTCAATCGGGATCGCAAACCCCAAACCCTGAGCATCAGCACGAATGGCAGTATTAATGCCAATTACTTCGCCAGAGTCATTTAATAGCGGCCCGCCAGAATTGCCGGGGTTAATAGCCGCGTCAGTTTGGATAAAGCGCACGCGCTTATCAGGAATACCTACTTGAGAACTGGTGCGACCAGTAGCGCTGATAATGCCAACTGTCACCGTATTGTCTAAACCCAAAGGATTGCCGATCGCGATCGCCCACTGTCCCGTAACAATATTATCAGTGCTGCCCATCGTCACTATTGGCAACCCCTTAACATTAATCTTCACCACTGCCACATCCGTAAGCGGATCTACACCCTGCACCTTACCCTCAAACTCCCGACCGTCCTTAAGCGTAACTTTAACAGTATCAGCTCCAGAAACGACGTGAGCATTAGTAACTATACGACCATCATCTCTGAGAATAAATCCAGACCCAGTACCGCGCCTGACTCGCTCTTCAGGTAAAGGCAAACTGTCTCCAAAAAAACGCCTAAATAGCGGATTTTTGAAAGCTTCAGGCACTTGAGAAGAAATCTTGCTTGTGGCATCAATGCGGACTACAGCCGGGCCAACCTTTTCCGCAGCTTCAGCGATAAAGTTAGAGTTGGTGCGTTCAATTATTTTATTTTCTGGAGCTTGAGGTGGCAGATAAGGAGGGAGTTGCTGCCGCACTACTGGCAAAACTAACTCTTCGGGACGATTTCCTGCTTGCAGGTAGCGGCTGCCCAAACAGCCCACACCACCGCCGATCGACAGCAAGGCTAGATATAAAGTTAATTGCTTTAAAGTTACATTCATCGGCTTTTCTGGCTGGATACCTCAATCTTAATACACAGGCCTTAACTTCTAATCTAATCAAAAAATCATCAACTGCCGTCAGAAATACTTTTTTCTTTAGATGGCATGGTGCGTTATGGTATCGAATGTCTTAAAGTATCGAGATTGAGGCAGAGATTGTTTCTCATTGTAAACCAAGCTTAGTAGATCCGCGATAACTCTTTGCCTAAGTATAAAAACTCGCTGCGTTTTCAATCTATCTGGCATGACTTTTCAACGCTTGTTTCTCCCATTTTCGGCTCTTTTCTGGTTGATGGCCTCAGTTTTGGCAACTTCAGCAATTCCCGCGCCAACACCAACAAATCTTCCTCCCAATTCGCCTTCACCAGAGGCCGACTCGATATGTCAGCCGCCGGCACTCGATCGCATCAAGCGTCATACTGTCGCCCCAGGTGAAACTCTGGAGAGCATAGCACGGCAGTATAATTTAATTCCGGCTACGCTGATGGGGATGAATCCGCCATTGAGAGGAGGTTTAGCCCCTATTGGGATCGCGATCGCCATTCCTCCCTACA
Organism: Kamptonema sp. PCC 6506; assembly: GCF_000180455.1. Lineage (NCBI taxonomy): Bacteria > Bacillati > Cyanobacteriota > Cyanophyceae > Oscillatoriales > Microcoleaceae > Kamptonema > Kamptonema sp. PCC 6506. The sequence goes on along the minus strand of NZ_CACA01000221.1, from coordinate 16,822 downwards.
ACGGCATCCGCGTAGAAGTACCCACAGGTTGGACTTGGCAAAAGCTGGCTGATGTTTACAAAGTCCGAGCCGACGTGCTATTTGAGGTGAATGGCTGTCAGCTTACACCGCAGGTGGTGTTTGTACCCGGTGTGAATTGGTCGCCAGGAACTTCTGCTAGTCAGGGTTTAACCGCTTTACAAGGCTATCCTCTGCCTGCTACAGCAAAGGAAGGGTTAGGTTACGGCTGGCAGTTACATCCGGTTCGGGGTCAAGTGTTTTTCCATAGCGGTATAGATATATTGGCAGCAACTGGGACACAGGTTTTAAGTGTAGGTGCGGGTACGGTGGCCTTTGCTGGGCCCCAAGGGACTTATGGCAATTTAGTGGTTGTGAACCATCAGGCGGGAAAACAAACTCGCTACGGTCACTTAGGTAATATTGCAGTGAAAGTCGGTCAAAAGGTGCAGCAGGGAGATATTTTGGGAAAGGTGGGGATAACTGGAAAACCTGATATTGTCCAGCCACATTTGCATTTTGAAGTTCGCTACAATTCTAATTTAGGTTGGGTGGCTGAAGACCCAGAACCTTATGTGCGATCGGCAATGAAGAGGTAAAAACTATGGCAGAGAATATATATGAATATTTCAGGTCGCTTTTGATAGTTATGCGATCGCACAGAAATAAATATTCATAAAAAATTCTCCCCATAAAGCTACCCCCTGTGCTAGAGTATTTTTATAAGGCTTATTTTCGGCAGTGTAACTCGTTTTATCAACGTTTCTCCGAATCTAACTCTCTACAACATTTGATTCTGGAGATGATTTATGTCAATTTACGTCGGCAACTTATCCTATGAGGTGACTCAAGAGCACCTTAGCCAAACTTTTGCAGAGTACGGCACTGTCAAGCGCGTTCAGTTGCCTACAGACCGCGAAACTGGTAGTCTACGGGGCTTCGCTTTCGTAGAAATGGGAACAGAAGCCGAAGAAGCAGCAGCAATTGAAGCCCTTGACGGCGCTGAGTGGATGGGTCGCGACCTGAAAGTTAATAAAGCCAAGCCTCGCGAAGAAAGAGGTGGTTCTGGTGGTGGTAACTGGTCTAACAACAATCGCTCTTCTCGCCGTTACTAAGAGTGAAATGCTCTTGGGGATAATCGTTTAGGCGATTTATAGCTGAGATTTTTTTTGCCCGGAATTAGAAAGACAATCTGAAATTTTGTCTTTCTCTTCCGGGCAAATTTTTTGGTAGCATCCCGATTTTTGATACAGACCAAATCTGACTTCTCCCCCCTACCCTCCTCCCCTCATAGGGGAGGGGGGAATTACTTTTTTTCTTTGTCCCCCTATTCACCTTGTAGGGGAAGAGGAAATGGCTGGTCTTTCTTTCTCCCCCTTCCCTTGTAGGCAAGAGAGGGCTGGGGGGTTAGGTCTTTTATAAGTCCTATAAAATTGCCTAAAAAATTATTTAGATACATTGCGATCGCCACAAAATCCTAACGAACTCTGACATAAATGTTAGTATGAAACTACGCTAGCTGAGGATGCCATGAACGATTTATTCAAAGGTTTCGATCAGTTGCTAGAACTAGCAAAAACCCTGGAAGAAAAAATACAAAGCGGAGAACTCAAAGCGGACGTACAAGTTAATACCCGTCCCCTAAGTAGCGTTCCTCGCCAAGGGAACATCCCCCGTTCTGGAACTCCCAAAACGGATATCGGTACTACTCGCATCCGTACTCAACCTACCTCTACTGAAACCACCGGGCCAGAACCAAGCGTTACCCCACCGACACAAATCCCTTCTCTTCAAGATGTAGGCGGACTCGGCCAAGTTCTTAAAGAACTTAAAGAATTAGTGGCGATTCCCCTCAAACGACCAGAATTACTGGAAAAACTGGGCTTAGAACCGACAAAAGGTGTCCTATTAGTGGGGCCACCAGGAACAGGAAAAACCCTCACTGCCCGTGCTCTCGCTGATGAATTAGGTGTTAATTATATTGCCCTTGCAGGCCCGGAAGTAATGAGTAAATATTACGGCGAAGCTGAGCAAAAATTGCGGGCAATATTTGAAAAAGCAGCGAAAAATGCCCCTTGTTTAGTATTTATTGATGAAATTGATAGCCTCGCGCCCGATCGCAGTAAAGTTGAAGGTGAAGTAGAAAAGCGCCTCGTTGCTCAACTGTTAAGTTTAATGGATGGTTTTGCTCAAACAAAAGGCGTGATTCTGCTAGCAGCTACTAATCGTCCCGACCATCTCGACCCCGCTTTACGCCGTCCAGGTCGCTTCGATCGCGAAGTCCATTTTCCCGTACCAGACTGTCAGGGAAGATTGGAAATTTTGCAAATTCTGACGCGATCGCAACCCCTAGATGAGACAGTAAACTTAAGCGCGATCGCCGATTTAGCAGTAGGATTTGTAGGCGCAGACTTAAAAGCAGTCTGTCAAAAAGCTGCCTATAGCGCCTTACGTCGCCACATCCCCGAACTAGAAGCAGTAATTCCCGACACCATGAGTGTAACTCACTCCGACTTTTTGCAGGCCCTTAAAGAAATCAAACCCGCCGTATTGCGAAGCGTTGAAATAGAATCTCCGAATGTCCCTTGGGAAGAAATTGGCGGACTAGAAAGCATCAAACAAACTCTGCGGGAATCAGTGGAAGGGGCACTCTTACATCCAGAACTTTACCGCCAAACCAAAGCGATCGCACCGCGAGGAATTTTACTCTGGGGGCCACCAGGAACCGGCAAAACCTTACTCGCAAAAGCAGTCGCCTCCCAAGCTAGGGCAAATTTTATCTGCGTCAACGGGCCAGAATTACTCAGTCGTTGGGTAGGCGCATCGGAACAAGCCGTGCGAGAATTATTTACCAAAGCCCGTCAAGCCTCCCCCTGCGTCGTATTTATCGATGAAATTGACAGTTTAGCCCCCGCGCGGGGTCGTCATAGTGGGGATTCCGGCGTAAGCGATCGCGTAGTGGGACAATTATTAACAGAATTAGATGGTCTGCATAATAGCGCCAATGTTCTGCTAATTGGCGCTACTAACCGCCCGGAAATTATCGACCCCGCCTTGCTTAGATCCGGTCGTTTAGATTTACAATTAAAGGTAGACTTACCAAATCTAGAAAACCGTTTAGCAATTTTAGAAATACACAATCAAGACAGACCTTTAGAGCGAGTAGATTTGGGATATTGGGCAACTTTAACAGAAGGTTGGAACGGTGCAGATTTAGCACTTTTTAGCAATCAAGCCGCAGTTGAAGCCATCCGCTGCTACCGCGCCCAAAGTTTACCAGATGCGAGTGCTATTCAAATTACCACGACTCATTTTAGCACAGCTTATGAGCGGCTAGCAGAACAGCGGCAAAGTGTTAACCGTTAACTGTTAACCGTTAACCGTTAACTGTTAATTAAATATAGCTACTTATTTTGGCAAACTTTATGGATTGTGGCTTCTACCTTTACGGAATTTTTCCTACTCCTGGCCCTTGCAATTTAAACTTAAAAGGACTCGACCAAAAACCAGTTCATAGCAAAAATTTGGACGGTTTTACCTTCTTGTATTCCCAAGCTACCCAAGAAAAATACCTAGCTTCGCGCCGCCACTTGCTGAGTCACGAAAAAGTTTTAGAAGAAGCAATGTCAGCAGGTTTCCGCACACTTTTACCTCTGCGTTTTGGGATGGTAATCAAAACTTGGGAGGCGGTAACAGAACAACTAACTAACCCTTATCAAACTCAACTCAAAGAATTATTTGAAAAATTAACAGGATTGCAAGAAGTTAGTGTTAAAGTATTTTGGGAGACAACCGTTGAATTGCAAGCATTGATGGAATCAAATCCAAGCTTAAAAGAAAAACGGGATTCCTTGGAAGGTCAAGCGCTAAGTATGGATCAAATCATCCAAATTGGTCAAATGATTGAGGCTGCTTTAGAACATCGGAAAGAAACAGTAGTTCAGGCTTTTCGGAATGAGTTAAATTATTTAGCTGTGGAAGTAATAGAAAGTGCTATGCTCAGAGAAGGGATGATTTATAATGCAGCTTTTTTGATTCCTTGGGAAAGCGAACCTAAGTTTGGGGAAACCGTCGAAGAAATAGACCTAAAATTTGGAGAGAGATTGAGAATTCGCTATAACAATTTTACTGCACCTTATACCTTTGCTCAACTTAGTTAAATTGGAGAAAAACTTATGCTTTTTGATTTATTGACTCTTCCCGTATTAGGCCCAATTAGTGGCATAATGTGGATTGGCGAACAAATTCAAGAACGGGTTGATTCTGAACTTAATGAGACTGAAAACTTGGGCAAGCAATTATTAGCTTTACAGCTAGCTTTTGATTTAGGGGAAGTTTCCGAAGAAGACTTTGAAGAACAGGAGGAAGCACTGTTAATCAAAATACAGGAAATGGAAGATATGGCGAATGAGGAAGAGGATAATGGGTAATTGGTAATGGGTAATTGCTCATTCAGGATTTATGCGCTATGACCAGAGAAACCGGGTTTTTAGGGAATCTGTGGGCTGGAACGAAGTATTTTGGTAAAAAACCCGGTTTCTGGGCCACCTTGGTAAGTCCTACAACTAACAACTAACAACTAACCACTAATATTAATATTCCAAGTAAAAAGTATCTAATTTTTTTGAATCAGCAATGGTGTTAGGAGTCGCTGACTGAGGTACATCAGGAACGCCGAGGCGCAATTCTATAGTTTTTTTTTCGACTTCAACAACCTCGTTATTAACAATAATTAAGCGTTCTTGTAACTGTTGCTTTCGCTGTTCCAAAACCCTCAATTCTTGTTGAATCCGCTGCTTTTCCATCGCCAACTTGTAAAGCTCTAGCTGCATTGAAGCCTCCGTCTTCGGTCGAGGCATCGTGCTAATTTTGGGTCGGATAGTACCGCGTGCGCGAAGAAAAGACATAAACAACTCCTATTATATTTCTAATAGTAGGGCGTGTCCTGATGCGATGCTATTCTAATCGAATTAAATGATAGCAGCGCCCACCTTACCAGAATTTGTCTGCTAAATCACTAGACACAGATTGCCGCAGGTGTTAAAATTATATCATAACTATTAATATAAACTTGTGGAGTCCCATCAGTATAACCTTCACACTTACGCTCTACTCAAAACACCTCTCACGCCCCTGGACTTACCTAGTGGAATTGCCGGTGAAGTTCAGATTTTTAGTAGCGATAGCCTATCCGCACTTGTAGAGCCAGAAATATCTGTAGTCTCCTTTGAAGATGACAGCGATCGCTTAATGCAGGCAGTTTTAGCCCACGATCGGGTCATCTGTCAAGTATTTCGTCAAACGTCTGTTTTACCCCTACGCTTTGGGACTTACTTTGCCTCTACAGAAAGCTTGCAGATACATTTAAAATCTCATAGTCAACAATACCTAGAAAAGTTAGAACAACTTGAGGGAAAAGGCGAATATAGCTTAAAATTTACCCCCCTTTTGCCGCCAGAGGAACCATTACCTTTGGAAACAGGAGGAAGGCAGTATTTTCTGGCTAAAAAGCAGCGATATCAACAAATCCAAGATTTTAATGAAGTCCAAGCAGCAGAGTGGCAAAAAGCTTGTACGCTGGCTAGCGAAACTTATCCATCTGCAACAGTGGAACCAACAGCAGATGGGGAAGGGCGGATTTATGTTTTAGTCAACTTTCAAGACGAATATTTACTGTTAGAAAGATATCAGACTTTGCAAGAAACTTGCCCCCACTGGGAGATACAACTAGGAGAGGCTTTACCTCCTTATCACTTTTTGTGAACAAAAAAAAGCTAATTATTAACAAGTCTTAAAAATTGAATTTACCCTTGATATACGTCATCAAAGACTTATTCAGCTTGCAGCCAGGTGCAACCAATGCCGTTAAAAGAACGAGTCTTTGATTTAGGAATTGGCAATAGAAGCCATCGGCTCTTTTGACAACCCTGACTCTTTTGATTTGCTTCGGCTGATAAAAGTTTAAGTCACGAGTTCCCAGTAACTTGAATATAAAGAATATGGCAATGCGGCTCTCATCCGCATTTACTCATCCCGACCCCTGAAGGGGTGGGTTTTCGTGGCGAAAAGTCTGTAAGTTTCATGAAGGGGCAAATCAAGCTTCACATCGACCAATTGGATCTGGCCGGCTGGCAGTATTTTGTTAATGTGGGAGTATATGAGTAAAACTCGGCTTAGCCTGAGACTGCCAGTGGCAAGTCTATGAGCTGCTAGTCCGTTCGCTACTCAGTGACAACAGTATCCTGGGGTCTCTGCTACTGGGAAATTAGCGGTTTGCAGATGCCTAAGATCGGAACTGTATGAGATATCTAGGGTGCATTGGTGTGTTTGGGGGAGTTAGAAAACTGGTACTTTGCGCCGCGATCGCGAGTGCTTAGTTGCTTCTGCGGTCAGATGCTACCTTTTTCCTTTCTCCTTGGGTTGTGCTAGGGTTAGCCGCGTTCTTAGAGCTGCTGGGAAATGCCAGTAGTGTTTTTAGGGGTTTGTGTTTTGGCAAATCCCTTAAGGTAACAATATATTTGCATTAGGCTGGTTGCGCTCGCGCCTCCAAGCATACTAGCAAGAGGCAAGCTCCGTTACAAATCCAAATGGAACTGTGCTTAAGCAACCTGTCCGGTGTGAGGATGTGGTGCGGAATTAACTCTGGATGCCAATATTTTGGAGGTAGGAGCGGGTAGTGTCGCGTCAACCGTGCCTTCTGAACCTATTAGCCAACCCGCTAGCCACAGTCAGGTTTTCCAGCAAATTTCACTCTTAGCCCCCTGATGTTTATCCCCTCTGTTAGTGTGGCCATCAATCGCAATCCTCTCACGGCGACTCCTCAAACGTCCGTGGAAGATGCGATCGTGCAGATGAGTAGCGCTGGTGCTAGCTATGTACTGGTAGTAGAACAACATTTAGGTACAGGAGTCTCGACAGGGGAACACAGCAAGAAAGCAGAGGCAAATGGCAGGGGAGCAGCATCGTTTTTGGCTCCTACGGTCGCCCCTGCAACTATTCTGGGTATCTTGACAGAGCGAGATATTATACAGCTCAACTCGATTGGCGCAAGTTTAAGGGGATTTCCGCTCTCGCAAATCATGATTAGGTCTGTGATCTCAGCAAGAGAATCCCAAGTTCCTGACATTTTCACCCTATTCGCCCTGCTTCGCAAACACCAAATCGGACACTTACCAATCGTCAGCGACTCTGAGGAGCTCGTGGGTATGATTACTCCTCAAAGTTTCTTGGAAACAGGATTCGGGATGGGGGACTGGGGATGGGAGAGAGGGGAAGAGACGGGAGGTAGGGAAGGTAGGGGAGGTAGGGTAGCTAAATCCCCCCCATCTTCCCTATCTTCCCCATCCTCCCCATCTTCCCCATCCCCACCCCTCATACTCCCCGCTAATTTAATCAAAGTCGGTCAAATCCCGCAGATTCACCAATCGAGAATCATTCACGCACCGGCTAATTCTTCTGTGCGTTATCTGGCGCAATTGATGTTTAAACATAACGCTAGCTATGTACTGATTACGGAAGGGGGAAACGGTCAAGAACTAGAAATTAATGGCTCTAGCGGTGTTGAGGGCCATAAAAAATATACGGGTAAGCTGATTGGGGCTGTTAGTTCTCGCGATATTTTACAGTTGCAGGCTTTGGGGCTTGACTTGAGCAAGACTAGGGCGATTACAGTATGTAGCAACTCGCCGTCGCCGATCAGATCGCGGGATACCCTGGAATCGGCTCTGGCTATGCTGCATAAAACTTATGACCAACTACCTTTGGTGATGGTTAACGATACGGGGCATCCTACGGGTATTGTGAATCCTAGAACTATTCTTCTGCAAGCTCTGGATTCGCGATCGCTACATTCTGGCTTAGTAGGGTTGCAACGCCAAATCGAGCAGTCTAGTTCTCAACTGCACAAAGCTGAGATTGAGGTCAACCGCCTTAAAGCCGATCGCCAACAAATAGAGGAGGCTTTTAAAGATAGCTCAGAACGGGCAAATCTGGCGATTCGAGCTAATAGCGATGGGATTTGGGATTGGAATATCCAAACTGGGGAAGTTTTTTACTCAGTGCGTTGGAAGGAGATGTTAGGCTGCGATCGCCACGAAATTTCTAACACCATTGAGGAATGGTTCAATCGCGTCCACCCAGATGATATTAATGACTTAAGGGCGGCTTTAGAAGACCATTTAGGCAAGAAGACTATTAACTTCGTTAATGAGTCTCGGATGCTCTCCAAAGACGGGAGTATTGTCTGGGTACTCGCTCGCGGTCAAGCACTGCGAAATATTGCTGGTGAACCCGTGCGAATGGTAGGCACTAATACGGATATCACCCTCAGTAAGCAGTTAGAGATCGATCTGCGGACAAATGAGGCACAGTATGCAAAAGTGCTCTCAGGCCTTAAGGAAACAGCGATTTTCCAGATCGATACGGCAGGTGTTTGGACTTTTCTGAATCCAGCTTGGGTCGCGATTACAGGTTTTTCTGTTTCTGAGTGTTTGGGAACTAATTTTTTAGATTGGATTCATCCCGAAAACCAAACTGAATGTGCAAATTTATTTCAGTCTTTAATTACACTTCGCTCGGAATTTTATCGGCGGGAGCTCTCTGTTAAAAAGTTGGAAGTCGTGGATGCAGAATTAAAAATTCTTGCTCCTCAATCCCCGATCGAGCCTAACTTTATTACGGTAGAAATGTTTGCTCAGGTAATGCTAGATTCCGAAGGCGCAGTTACGGGAGTTTTTGGGACGCTGCGCGATATTTCCCATCAGCTTCAAGCGGTGGAGGATTTGCGGGAAAGCGAGGAGGCAATTCGATCGCTTTATGAGGTGACTTTAGGGACAAATGGCAATTTTGAGGAGCGAATTTCTCGGCTGCTGGCAATGGGGTGCGAGCGTTTTAGGATGGATATTGGACTTTTGGGGCGAGTGGCGGGCGATCGCTATGAGGTGATTGCTGCTTATTTACCAGAAGATTTCCCCTTCGGATTTGCCAAAGGAGATGGTTTTGCTTTGGGGAGAACTTTTGAGCGCGAGGTAGTGCGATCGCTCGAACCCATTTCTATAGAATCGGCTGGGACTTCTCAGTGGCGACACCATCCCGCCTATACAGTCCGCCGCTTAGAAGCTTTTATCGGTGCTCGCGTGATGGTGCAGGGTCGAGTTTACGGTACTCTTAGTTTTACCTCTCCCGCTGGTAGGTCGCCTTTCAAGCCGGTAGAATTAGAAATTCTCAAGTTAATGGCGATTTATATTGGTACTGAAATTTCACGGGAAGAACGGGAACAAACTTTACAGCGCCAATATCAGCGGGTTTTGTTATTAAAGCAAATCACTCAAAAAGTTCGTTCCAAGTTAGATACTCTAGAGATTTTTCAAACTACTGCTACCCAAATTGGTCGGGTGTTTGGAGTTAATCGCTGTACAATTCACAGCTATATTATTGAACCTTATCCCCATCTCCCTTGCGTAGCTGAATATTTAGAACCGGGCTATGAATCTACTTTAGATTTAGAGCTTTCTGTCACTTATAATCCTTATACGGAACAGTTACTTGCTGAAGATGCAGCTTTAGCTTCTCCCGATGTTTTTGCCGATCCCCTATTAGAATCTTCGGCTCCTATGTGCCGCAGAATTGGATTGAAATCTATGCTTTCGGTTCGCACTTCTTATCAGGGTGAACCGAATGGCATTATTACTTTACAACAGTGCGATGTAACTCGCCAGTGGACAACTGATGAAATTGAACTATTAGAAGATGTCGCCGCTCAAGTAGGAATTACTCTTGCTCAGGCACACCTTTTAGAAACGGAAGTTAAAAGGCAGGAACAATTAGCAGAGCAAAACGAAGCTTTAGAGCAAGCACGGCAAGCAGCAGAAGTTGCTAACCGAGCTAAGAGTGAATTTTTAGCTACTATGAGTCACGAAATTCGCACTCCTATGAATGCGGTAATCGGGATGACTGGTTTACTTTTAGATATGGATTTAACTCCTGAGCAAAGAGATTTTGTGGAGACAATCCGTACTAGCGGTGATGCTTTGTTGACCATTATTAATGATATTCTTGACTTTTCCAAGATTGAATCTGGAAAAATGGATTTAGAGCAGCATCCCTTTGAACTGAGGACTTGTATTGAAGAATCTCTAGATTTGCTCGCTCCTAAAGCTTCGGAAAAAGGTTTAGAATTGGCTTATTTAATTGATTCTTCAGTTCCATCTAAGGTATTAGGAGATGTCACCAGACTGCGCCAAATTTTGGTAAATCTGCTCGGCAATGCCGTGAAATTTACAGAAGCGGGAGAAATTGTGGTATCAGTTACGGCGCGGAAGATTTCCGAACGGCATGGGGAAGAGTTATATAAATTACCACTATCTAATTACCAAGTACCTGTACCTTACGAAATTCAAATTGCTGTTAAGGATACGGGAATTGGGATTCCTCCCGATCGAATGGATCGCTTGTTTAAGGCTTTTTCTCAAGTCGATGCTTCGACGACGCGGCAATATGGAGGGACGGGTTTAGGTTTAGCTATTAGCCAGCGTTTGAGCGAGATGATGGGCGGTAAAATGTGGGTAGTGAGCAAGGCTGCACCTGTAGCTGGAAATTCTCATTCTCCCCCAATTGGAACCCGACAAAGTATGGCTGGAAGTCCTCCAGAACATTTTGTTGATACACAAATATTGGAGTCTGGTTCTATTTTTTATTTTACAGTTATTGCCCAAGCTGTTGAGTCTCGCTCTGTGGAGGAACCGCCAGAATTTATTAAGGGCAAGCGCTTGTTAATTGTGGAAAATCATGATACTAATCGACAAGTTTTAATTAAGCTATCTCAGTATTGGGGAATGATCCCGATTGCTGCTGCAACAGGAGCAGAAGCTATGCAATTGCTCCAACACAATCCGATGGTTGATTTAGCGATTTTAGCGATGAATTTGGCAGATATGGATGGCATAGCTCTAGCAAATAAGATTCGGAATTTTGAGCTAGGTTATTCGCACTTAGTCAATGGCTCGGAGCCAGCGAGAACTGAGCCAGAGCGACGGTTGCCGATGGTGATGTTTACTTATTTAGGTAAGGCAGAAGTATGGAAAAAACTTGAAAATGCAGAAATTAATTTTGCAGGCTTTTTAACTAAGCCGCTAAAACAATCTCAATTTTATAATGTATTGCTGCAAATTTTTGGGGATGGAGGAGTTAAAAATAAAAAGCCGGAAAATGTAGATGTTAGTAGCGTGAATTTAGGATTGAAACAGTCGCCTCATGTGAAGGAACAATATCCTGTCAATCCAACGAATGAAACTTTACCAGCCACTAGCAATGCGGTCAGAGCAAATATTTCTTCTAGTGAGAATGGTCGCAATGGTAATCAGCTCAGGATTTTGTTGGCAGAGGATAATTTAGTGAATCAGAAAGTAGCTACGCACTTGTTAGAAAGAATTGGATATCGAGCAGATATTGCGGGTAATGGATTGGAGGCTTTAGAGGCTTTAAGGAAGCAATTTTATGATGTGGTGTTGATGGACGTGCAGATGCCTCAGATGGATGGGTTAGAAGCAACGCGCCGTATTTGTCAGGAATGGCCGGAACAGTTAAGACCTCGGATTATTGCGATGACTGCTAATGCGATGCAAGGCGATCGCGAAAAGTGTCTGGCTGCGGGTATGAATGATTATATTACCAAGCCTGTCCGCCGCGAAGAATTGGCTAATGCTTTAAGTAAATGTAAGCCTATTTTGAGGGAGGGAGCCGATCTTTTGGGGTTGCAGCATTCAGGGCTTTTAGCTAAATCTGATAATGGGGTTATCCCTTCATCTTTCTCTCTTTCTCCTGAGAAAAATCCACCTATTGATGCTCAAATCTTGCAAAGTCTCCGCGAACTTGACGATGATGATGATGATGAACCGGATTTTTTGGTGGATTTAATTAATATTTTCCTTGGGGATGCGCCTCGATATTTGGATAGTATTAAGGTGGCGATCGCGGCTGGTGATGCTGGTAATCTCAAGGTAGCAGCTCATACGCTGAAGTCAAGTAGTGCTAATTTGGGAGCTATGGTTTTGTCGGAATTATGCAAGGATTTGGAATATATGGCTCGTGCTGTTAGTGAAGTAGGAGAAGACCAGATTTTAGATTTAGGAATAGCTCACGATCGGTTGTTAAAGGTTGAGGCTGAGTGGCAAAGAGTACGGATGGCTCTTGAGGAGGAAATTAAGTCGTTTCCGGTAAAATCGGAATCGTTTAATTAGTTGGTAGCTGAGTTTGCAAAGGAGGATTTACGACATAATTGTTTGTAACGCCGCCCTCTGGGCGGTAAACAAACCGCCCAGAGGGCGGCGTTAGGGATAGTTTTGCGTAAGTTCTAACAAATTAACTCTCGCCTAAATAAGCCTTACGAACTGTCTCATTAGACTGCAAATCTTTAGCCGTACCCTCAACTACAACTTGACCAGTTTGAATTACATATCCCCGATGAGCAACAGTTAAAGCCATCCGAGCATTTTGCTCTACCAGTAAAATCGTCGTTCCTTGGGAATTAATATCACGAATAATCGCAAAGATTTGGCTCACCAACATCGGAGCTAAACCCATACTTGGTTCATCTAATAATAACAACCGAGGACGCGACATCATCGCCCGTCCAATTGCTAACATTTGCTGTTCGCCACCGCTCAGCGTCCCTCCTTTTTGACTAATTCGCTCTCTTAATCGGGGAAATAAATTTAACACTAATTCTGTATCAGATTTAATCCCAAGACTATCATTACGGAGATAAGCCCCCATTTCTAAATTTTCTTGTACCGTCATCCGAGGAAAAATCAGTCGGCCCTCTGGACTTTGAGAAATTCCCAAGCGAACAATCGCCTCTGTAGACATTGAATTTATGGGTTTTCCTTCAAATAAGATATTACCTTGGCGAGGGCGAATCAGACCTTGAATTGTGCGAAGAGTGGTAGTTTTTCCCGCACCATTACTACCAATTAAAGTGACAACTTCTCCCCGCTCAACTTTTAGTGAAACTCCTTTGAGAGCATGGATATTACCGTAGTAAGTATGAATTTCTTTAATTTCAAGCATATTTCTTAGGGGCTAGGGACTAGGGGCTAGAGGCTAGGGAAGAAGGAAGAGGGAAGAGGGAGATAGGGAGAAATTTTCCCCAATTAGCGATTAGCAATTAGCAATTAGCAATTAGCCATTATCTTCTTCTTTTCCTAGATATGCTTCAATCACGCGGGGATCGGCTCGAACTTCCGCAGGCGTTCCCTCAGCAATTTTAATACCATATTCCATAACGCTAACGCGATCGCTAATTCCCATTACCACTTTCATATCATGTTCAATTAACAGGATTGTCAAATCTAATTCATCGCGAATCCTATAAATAAACCGCGTTAAATCAGCCGTTTCATTGGGATTCATCCCCGCCGTCGGCTCATCTAATAGCAACACTTTAGGATCGGAAGCTAAGGCTCTAGCAATCTCTAATCTCCGCTGATCCCCATAAGACAAATTTTTTGCCCTTTCTGGAGATTTAGAAGTGCCTAAACCCACAAAATCAATTAGAGAAAGTGCTTTTTCCCTAGCTTGTAATTCTTCTCGCTCTACTGCGGGAGTACGGAGTATTGCTCCTAACAATCCAGTTTTTAGTCTGCTATGTCTGCCTACTAAAACATTTTCTAATACCGTCATGTTACCAAATAAACGGATATTCTGAAATGTCCTAGCAATTCCCAAACTTGTAAGTTTGTCAGGGGGCGAACCAGTAATGTCTTGATTTTCTATCCGCAACTGACCAGAAGTAGGGACATAGATACCCGTAAGCATATTGAAAAATGTAGTTTTCCCGGCTCCGTTAGGGCCGATCAAACTAGCGATCGTGCCTTTTTCCAAAGTAAAATTAACCTGGTTAACCGCAGTTAATCCTCCAAATCGCATTGTCAGTTGATGTGCTTCCAATAGTGGCATTATTGACTCCTCGCATCGGCTAAAGATTCATTACTCGCCTCATTATCTGAGTGCAATTCCGCTTGATGTACTTTATCAGGAATCAGTCCTTCTGGGCGTACAATCATCATTACCACTAGAGTTAGACCAAACAGAAATAAGCGCAATTGTATCGGGTCTAAACTGGTTGCTAGAAAGTCTCGCAATTCTGGACTGGTAATGTTAGGTAATACGGAGGTATTGAGAAAACCTTTGAGAATTTGTGCGAGTTGTGGTAGATAAAGTCTGTCCGCAGACATAATAATAATACTCCCCAAAATCACCCCACTCATATTTCCTAATCCCCCTAAAATTACCATACATAAAATGATTACAGAAACCGAGAAATCAAACACGCTAGGGAAAATAGCGCTGATATAAGCGGCGTAAAATGCACCTGCAAATCCCGAAAAAGTAGCGCCCATTGCAAAGGCTGATAGCTTAGTTTTGACGAGGTTAATTCCCATCGCACTAGCGGCGAGTTCGTCTTCGCGCATAGCGGCCCAAGCCCTTCCCAGACGGGAATCTCGTAGCCGTGAAATCATAAAGTAGGAGAAGACAACTAGACATAAAATTAAGTAGTACCAAGGGTAATAGTTGCCCGCACTAAATGTACCGACTATGGGCAGAAATGGGCGACCAATAGGGTTAATTCCGGCTTCGCCGCCTGTGAGGTTAAGGGGTTGTTCGCAGCCCAAAAAACAAATGGCTATTTCTGGATGACCAAAGATGGAACCTAATAGTTTAGATATGGGTTCTTCTATCCGCACTGAAGTTAAATTTCTAAATACAACGGGTATAATTTCCCCAAATCCCAGGGTGACAATTGCCAGATAGTCACCTCTTAATCGCAATGTCGGAGTACCTAAAATTACGCCCGCGATCGCAGCCACTAAAGCCGCAATTGGTAGTACCACCCAGAAGTTCCAATATAAGTTAAGTTGCGGAGAAGAAAGTAAGCCAGTAGTATAAGCGCCGATCGCGAAAAAAGCTGCATATCCCAAGTCAAGCAAGCCGGCAAAACCTACAGGAATATTCAAGCCCAAGGCGAGGATAATAAAAATTTGAATCTGTACTACTGTAGCTATCCATTCGGTTTTTGCTGCTGCATCGACAAAGGGAAAGGAGATGAGGATGAAAGCCAGTGTAACTAGGGTAGCTAATCGTTTGCGATCGCCTGGTATTCCCTGTAGGGTTCCCATGATTCCGCCTGCAAGAGTGGCGAGCGCTAAACTGCAAGTACCGTAAAGTAATGTAGTCGCCAAGGGTACAGGAAATTGACCAGAACTCGGTCTGAGTATAACTCCTTCTATGACGCTGGCGATCGCTAGCCAAATTCCTAATGCTAATCCCGCCTCAATACCCAGTCTCGCGCCGATTTTTGGGCTATAAATCTTCTCGTTGCGACAGCGGATGAAACCCGCACCCGCACCCAGCAACCAACCGATCACTGAACCACTCCAACCACCAAAGATGAGAACGGTTAAGGCTGCGATCGCTCCCACAATACCACTTGACTTAATTGCTTTAATTATCTTTTTTTTCATAATTGTTAATTGTTAGTTGTTTCATTCTTTAGTCCGCGTAGGCGGACTTCGTTTGTGTAGCTGCGGTTTCAACCGCCGAATATATCGAGAAATAAATTTAAGCAATTACCAATTACCAATCACCAATTACCAATTACCAATTACCAATTACCAACTTACACCTTTTCCTGAACATTCTCTCCTAATAACCCTCCCGGCCTAAATGCCAAAATAATCACCAAAACCGCAAATACCCAAGCATTAGTCCAACGGCTAGACAAATATTGATCGCTAATAGACGATAATTCTCCAATCAAAACTCCCCCCAACATAGCCCCGACAATATTACCAATTCCACCCAAAACTGCTGCCGTAAAAGCCCTTAATCCCGCAGTAAAACCCATTGTAAAAACAATAGTATTATTGTACAATCCCACCAATAGCCCAGCAGCACCAGCCAATGCACCACCAATTAAAAAAGTCAGAGCAATAATCTGATCGACATTAATTCCCATAATTTTAGCCGCATCTCGGTTTTGAGCAGTAGCACGCATCGCCTTTCCCCAACGAGTGTACTTCACAAATAGGTGCAGCGAAACCATCAACACTGTGGCAACTACTAAAACAATCAAATCTTTGGTTGTAAATACAATACTGCTATCAATCCCCAAAGCTTTAAGAATATCAATTCTGGGCAACAAATCGGGAAAGCTTTTAGGGGCCGCAGAGTTTGTTCCCATCACAGGGAAAAAAGCCCTCAAACCTCCCCAAAATAATCCCATATTTTGGAAAATAAAAGAAACTCCAATTGCTGAAATTAACGGTGCTAAACGCGGTGCATTTCGCAATGGTCGATAGGCATAACGTTCAGTAATAATATTCATTCCAGCACAAAAACCCGTGCTAGCAATTAAAGCAACTAACATTGCCGGAATAGCAACTGCGAGAGGAGCTCCATCCTGAATACCCAAAGCACCCATCACCGTTAAAGCCGCAAAACCACCCAACATATACAAGTCGCCATGAGCAAAATTGATTAGCTCAATAATGCCATAAACCATCGTATAACCCAACGCAATAATCGCAAGTAGAGCACCATTGACAAGACCTACTAACAATTGTTGAATCAAAACTTGAGGGCTACGGACTATTTCTACAACAATCCGAGGCAAGTCAAATCCAGCAATCGGCCCTAACAGTAAAATTATGTAAGCTACACCTAGATACAGAAGGATAATCCGCCAATTTTTCATTATTTTTGCTAATTGCTAATGGCTAATTGCTAATGGCTAATTGCTAATGGCTAATTGCTAATGGCTAATTGCTCA
>NZ_CACA01000222.1:0-5931 GCF_000180455.1 Kamptonema sp. PCC 6506 | reverse complement strand
GATATCATAGGCAAGTTTTATTTCTTTTTCTTGATTTGAGTCCTGGCTGTCTGTATTTTTATAGCAATCTTCAAGTTCTTTTAAAAGATTGTTTATTAGTTCATATCCCTTCTTGTCATCATCATTAGATGCCTGAGTTGGAGGAGCTGATTTTTTTAATAAAGTTTTCAATAACGGTGAATGTTCTATTAGTTTATCTAGCAAAAGCCTAACATTTGTTCTGCGATCGAAAGATAATAGTTCATATCCTGTACCTTCAGGCTTTTTATTGATGATTTCCACTAATTTTTGAATCGGTACACTATCTGGGAGAGCTGTAGTAGTATCCAGTCTTCTAGTTCTTGGTAGTATCTTCTGAAATTCTTTAAGAGAATCTGATTTTACTGGATGTGGGTTGGGTTCATCAGGTAGATATATTATTAATTCATCAATATTTTTCCTGAACAATAAAAATCTATTAAATTGTTGAGCTTTCGGAATTTCAGAGAATTTCTTGATTTGCTCAGCTTCTTCTTGAGAAACGTCAGACCATTCAGTAACAAAATCTGGAATACGTGATTTATCAGCCGTGATGAGAAATCTGTCAGAGTATCGGCAAAAATCGGACGCGGAGATTTTGTTTCCCTTATAATCGCATCCAGTAATTGCTTTTTCTATCGCGGTCAGCAGGTGTGATTTACCTGATTCATTAGCACCCACAACAGCCGTAATTTGCGGCTCTATAGGGACTTTAATGAAAGGGAACCATAGGTCGTTACCATCTGCCTTAATTATTTCCCACGGAAGAGTTTTTATGTTTTTATTGGCTTCTTCGGAGTTGGTGGGTTGATTGTCCGTAGCGGAGGATTGCCGATGATGATCGACGTTAAAAGATTTATAGAATCGGATAAAAATTGCATCTAGTCTCATATTTACGGAAAAATAGGGAAATACGGAATTTCATTATAACTCAACAAGAAGAATTACAAACATCCCGATCGCCCTTATAATATCCTTAGTATTGGGAAGCCAAAAACCATGTCACTCACACAAACCCAAGTAACCTATACTGAAGCTCAGGCGAATTTCGATGAACTGTGCGAACAAGTCATAAGCGATCGCGATGCCATCATCATCACCCGCAAAGACGGCGAAAATGTAGCGTTAATTGCCGCTGACGAATTGGCAAGCTTAATAGAGACAGTATACCTGCTGCGATCGCCCAAAAATGCCGATCGCTTGTTAAGCGCTCTGGAACAGGCAAAAGCTAAAACTGTCAAACCTCAGACTCTCAGAGAATTACGGCAGGAGTTGGAACTTGGCGAAGAAGCGTAAACAACAGCCAGAAGAAACGCCTGAACCGGAGCAAACCTCTGTTCGTGATGCAGTTTTTCAGCCTAAATTCCTAGAAGACCTTGCCTATTGGGTGGAAGTCGATCGCAAAGTTGCCCTCCGACTTTTAAAATTGGTAGAGGCGATCGTGCGCGATCCGTTAACAGGTGTCGGCAAACCAGAACCCCTAAAATATTTGGCTGCGGGTACGTGGTCGCGAAGGCTTACCCAAGAACATAGAATAATCTACTTAGTCAGCGAGAATCGGATTGATTTTCTCCAAGCTCGCTATCACTACGAAGATTAGGAATTTAGGCTATTGCTTTAAACCCGTCACAACCCTAACCCAAACTATTCCCCTCTTGGCCATAGGCCTGCCAAGCCAAATCCACCAACCCATTAACGATCGCCACAGCCACCACCGCAGATCCCTTACGCCCCTCAATCCGAATATGAGGAATCATTGAATCATGCAGCCTTGACTTAGCCACATCTACCCCCACAAACCCCGAAGGCGTACCAATCACCAAAGCAGGCCGAATTTCTTCAGACTCAATTAAATCTACCAACGCCGACAGCGCCGTTTGAGCCTGACCAACCACAAAAATACCCTCTGGATACCGCCGGGCCAAAGTTTCAATGCCCCAAGCAGCACGGGTTTTTTCCTTCTGAGGCCGAGTTAAAGCCTCCATCGAACAATATACCGGATTCGCAAAAGTGCTCTGGATCTGGGGCGTAATCCCCACCTGCACCATTGGCACATCTACAACAATAGTAGTCCGCGCCGCTAATGCCGCCGCCCCCGCCTGTAAAGCGTGGTCAGAAAAACGGATCAGAGACTTGTATTCAAAGTCAGCCGTAGTGTAAATCACGCGGCGGACAATTTCGTACTCCGCCGGCGACAAGACATGATCGCCAATTTCGCGATCGATTATTCCCAGACTTTGGGCATCGGTTACGTGCCATTCCATTTGAATAGCGATCGCCTCTCAGATTTCAGCTATTGTTATTGGTTAACTGTTAACTGTTAACCGTTAACCGTTAGCTTATCAGCTTTTGGCGATCGACAACTGATTACCTTTCAGAAGCCGAAGACTGATTCAAGACTGGAGTTAAAAAAGCTGCCAGAGCCCCAATCAGGAAACCAGCTACATTCCGCAGCAGTGGTAGCCACTCGGAGGTACGGGATACCACCGGGCCAATGCCGAAAGCGATAAACAAAATGCCCCACAGCGGAGAGAAAATCAACGCCCACTGCCAAGCTACAATTTGTCCGGGTTTGCGCGGATGTGCCGCAAATCCGCAGATTATGCCGCCGAGTACGGAAGTAATCAGAGTCAAAATCCATTGTTCGCGTGGCAAACCGGGAACGACGCGACAACCACCCTGGCGCAAACAAAGTTTAATTGATTCTAAGGATTCGAGGATAGATTGGTCTTCGCCGTTGTCTCGGATAAAAAATTGATTGCCGAAGCGAGTTTGCAACTCCACCCAAAAGGTTCGCGGTAGCAAGGGGTAAAGATCATCTCCAACGTTAAAATTAAGCAGGTTGCCGCCCCGCTGATCGGCAACTAGCAAGACACTTTTTTGATCTAGCCCCCAATAATCTTTGACCGCTAGACCAGGTGTGCGGTCGTATTGAGTCAAAACTCGCAGTTTCCAGCCCGTTTCAGCTTCAAACTGCTCTAAATCTTTAGCTAGCGTCTGTTCTTGAATTTCGGTCAGGGCTTTGGCTAAATCAATTATCGGTGTCTGAGTCTCAGGCAGCAAATCGGGGTTGTTGTAGGCCCAGGCTGCGGGCGCGATCGCCCAAACTGAGATAACTAGGAACAACGCAGCAATTGATGCTAAAAATCTTTGCGGTAAAAGCTGTTGCATAGCAGATCTTGGTGTATTTGTCAAGGATTTAGGTAAATTGGTTGTCTTAACCAAGCGATCGCAGAAAACTAATATTTCTTTACATTTGTTTACTTTACTAGAAAGCGTTGAGGAATAGAAGGGATTTCTAATATAGCTAGGGGCTAGGGAAGTAGGGGTTAGGGGCTAGGGGCTAGGGACTAGGGAAATAAGGGAATTACTGATTAGGATAGAATCAAAAAATCTCTTCTTCTCCAGCCCTAGCTTCTAGCCCCTAATCCGCTCTTCCCCTTCTTTTCCTAGCCCTGAGCATCGTAGCCCCTAGCCCCTAAACGACGAAAGCGATTGCTATAGCTTGTAAGGTGTGCGATCGCCTGCGTCGAACTTACGTAATTTATTTGATTTTCGACCATAAGCAAATAAAATATTAGAGCATACCCCCTATGGGCTTTACCCCTCTCAGTGTCAAAAGTTAGGAGCTTACTTTCGGTCATTGATTCAAGAATCCCACCGCCTTCAGGCGTGAGAGTACCAATCCTCCGCCAGTTTTGTAAAGTTTATTTACAAAAACCGATTTTTTGCATAAAAAGGTAGGGCAAGACATTGACAGATAAGTAGCAGCTCAAAAACTCTGTATTTTTGAGTCAGCAGATATCCACTAGCCAAATTTTTGCAGGAAAATTTATGGACTCATTTGCTTACCTTGAACTTGCTCTTGTCTGGGAAAGCCCTACGGAGCCAAAATTGCTTGAGGGATTGAATTGGAAAAAGCTATCTAGCCAGACCTACATCCCCTTGTTATCTCTGGCTTTGGTATTATCAGTTTTGAGCATAGCTAGCTCAGCTAATGCTGAGATCAGACCAGGATCTAACGGCGAACAGGTGAGAGCGCTTCAGCAGCGATTGCAAGCACAGGGTTACTTCCCAATAGGTACAACCCCAACTATCTACTATCGCAGCATCACTGAAGAAGCTGTTAGGCAATTTCAGCTAGCGAGAGGACTCTCGGCGACCGGCATAGCTGACAATTTGACCCTCTATTACCTGGGTTTGGGGCCCTATCCTACACCCACACAAGGTTACAACCCCTATCCCTCATCTCCAATAGGTCAAGCTCCAAATACAAGCACAACGATTAGAACTTGTCAGGGGTTCCGTTTTGGAGATAAAAACGTAACTTTCCTTCAACAAAAGTTAAAAGCTCTTGGCTTCTTTTATGGTGCTGTTGATGGCAAATACCGCGAGCGCACTCTTAGTGCAGTCACTCGTTTTCAGCAAGCTAATAACCTCGTACCTACTGGCTGTGCAGACAGTACCACCCTAGCTGCTATAGATCTGGGGATCAGGGAAATTTCCTATTCTTACCCTCCTATTACTCCTCCCTCAACAATTCCCATCGGACAAGGTTTCACTACTCTTTTCACCTTGGGAAGAAATAGTCGTGGCCCTGCGGTTAGAGAACTTCAGAATCAATTGGCACGTCTACGCATTACTCCTGGCGCTATTGATGGAGTATTTGGGAATGACACTGAATATGCAGTGAAACGTTTCCAGCAGCGTATGGGAATTTATGCTGATGGTATTGCCACACCTAGCGTACAAATTGCTTTGCGGAATATCATTGCTGGAAATGTTCCTATTCCTTATGGAGCTCCTCTCTATGTACCTCGTGTTGTATCCAGGTAAACCAAGTTGCTAAGTACAAAAATTGTAGAGGTCAGTCTCCGTGCTTACCCCAAAGATGCGGGGCAACCACAGGGGAATTGCCCCTACAATAATTACATAATTTATTTAGTCTTCTCTACCCATTGAACGATCTTTTTGCCCAAACAAACATTATCTAATAAATCAATTTCCCGCAGACCAGTAGGACTGGTGACATTGATTTCTGTAAGATAACCGCCAATCACATCAATTCCTACAAAAAATAAACCATCTTTTTGTAAAACTGGCGCTAACTGAGTGCAAATCTGATATTCTCGCTCAGTAATTTCTGTCTTAGCAACTCTACCACCCACTGCCATATTCCCGCGAAATTCATTGCCAGTGGGAATACGATTTATAGCACCAATAGGTTCACCGTTCATCAAAATAATTCGCTTATCTCCTTCTTTTGCCTCTGGCAAATAAGTCTGAACCATCACGGGTACTTGTCCCTGTTGAGTGCTAATTTCAATCAAGGAGTTAAAGTTGCGATCGCGTCCCTCCATAAATAAAATTCCTTCACCTGCTTTACCGCCTAAAGGCTTCAGCACCGCTGCCCCTTTTTCCTCGACAAATTGCCTAATTACCTGTTTATTTTGGCTGACAATTGTTTCTGGTATTGCCTCTACAAACTGCAAAGCATACATCTTTTCATTGGCACTTCTTAGCCCTTTAGGGGAATTAATTACCAGCGTTTTTTCTGGATCAATACAGTCGAGAATATAAGTAGCGTAAAGGTAAGGAATGTTTACTGGCGGATCTGTCCGCATAAACACTGCATCCATCGCCTCAAGGGGTTGCAAAGTAGGCTTTTCTAGTTCGTACCAAACTTCAGCCGCTACCCAATGTCCCTCTACTAATTGTACTGGTGTTAGGGCTACACGGCTCAGTAGCCCCCAAGCTTTGCCACCAATTACGCTTAAATTTTCTGCTTGAGTGACCCAGACTTCGTTCCCAAGTTCTTGTGCTGCCTCCATTAATGCCACACTGGTATCGTGACCTGGAATTAGCCGTTGGAGGGGATCGATGATGAATGCAAATTTCATTGATGTTGTTAGT
>NZ_CACA01000223.1:0-20406 GCF_000180455.1 Kamptonema sp. PCC 6506 | reverse complement strand
AAATAATCTGGAAATGAAAAAAAAGCAGCAACTTTGGCAACTAATACTAATGGCAGGCTTGAGCTTTCACCTAATCATAGGTCAAACGCCACCAGCTTACGCCATGCACATTATGGAAGGCTTCTTACCCGTGCAATGGGCAATTTTTTGGTGGATTATTTTTATTCCTTTCTTTATCTTAGGACTAAGATCGATTCAGAGAATAACTCAAGAAAATCCACAATTAAAATTACTTATTGCCCTAGCAGGTGCTTTTACTTTCGTCCTCTCAGCCCTCAAAATTCCTTCCGTTACTGGTAGTTGTTCCCATCCTACGGGGACTGGATTAGGAGCAGTATTATTTGGCCCTTTAGCGATGTCAGTTTTGGGTAGCTTAGTGCTTCTATTTCAAGCTTTACTATTAGCTCACGGCGGCTTAACAACTTTAGGAGCTAATGCCTTCTCAATGGCGATCGCAGGGCCATTTGCTGCTTACTGGTTGTACCATATTATCATGCGATTAAGTGGCAAACAAACAATGGCAATCTTTATCTCAGCAGCCTTTGCAGATTTGCTCACTTATCTGATTACTTCTGTACAATTAGCCTTAGCTTTCCCCGCTCCTGTGGGCGGCTTTATGGCATCATTCATCAAGTTTGCTAGCATTTTTGCCCTAACTCAAATTCCTTTAGCAATTAGTGAAGGATTGCTGACTGTTTTAGTGTGGAACTGGCTGCAATCTTACAATTCTGAAGAATTGAAACAGTTGCAATTAATCAAAGGAGAATCATAAGAGTGAATAAGACTAATCAAGGATGGAATAACTGGCTGTTACTAACAGGAGTATTGCTTTTAGCTGTAATACCTGTAATATCTCTCCGAAATGCTGAATTTAGCGGTGCTGATGGTCAAGCTGAGGAAGCGATTGCTGAAATTAACCCTGATTATAAACCCTGGTTTCAATCAGTAATTGAGCCATCTAGTGGTGAAATTGAAAGCTTATTATTTTCATCTCAAGCAGCTTTAGGTGCGGGAGTAATTGGCTATGTAATTGGTTTATATCGAGGGCGAACAGAAGTAAAAAAACAAGCAAAAATGAAAGATAAAGCTTGAATAAGCATCGGTAACGCCGCCATCTTGGCGGTTTCTTAAATTATTGTCAATAGATTTATGAGTCTCAAGTTAGACACTCTGGCTTACACGAATAGTTTATCTAATTTGCCGCCAGAACAAAAATTGATATTTGCGATCGTAGTCTTAACTATTGCCTTATTTGCCCATCCCCCAGTACAAGGTTTAATTATCATCTGGATGAGTATTTGGACAATAATTTATGCTAGAACACCTCCAGAAATTTACTGGCGAATGCTCTATCTAGCAGCATTATTTTGGCTAACCAGTTTACCAGCAATAGCAATCAATGGAGTTTCTGTTGCTCATATATCTTTAATTCAAACAGATGCTTTACAGGGGATGACTTTAGGGTCAAATTACTTTTACATCAGCCGCAATGGTAGCGAATTAGCATTAACGATTTTTTCACGCTCTCTCTCCTCTGTTTGCTGTATGTATTTTCTGCTATTAACCGTTCCCTTTGCAGCAATATTGCAGACATTGCGTCGTCTAGGATTGCCTGCTATTCTAACTGAATTGCTGCTGTTAATGTATCGATTTATTTTTACTTTATTGTCAGCAACGCAGGAGTTATGGATTGCACAACAATCTCGTGCTGGATATCGAACTTGGCGGACTTCTATCAATAGTCTAAGTTTACTTGTCGGGCAATTATTTCACAGAACAATGCTACATTATCATCAATTTTCCCTGGGATTAGAGGCGCGGGGATTTACGGGGGAGTTGCGAGTATGGCATTCGCGTCGCTATTGCTATTCACAGCGATATGCCTTAGAAGCGATTATAGGTTGTGGAGTATTAATAGGACTGGAATGCTTGACTAATGTCACAATATTTGCTAGAAATTGAAGACGCACACTATACCTATTTAGGTAGTAAAAAATCAGCTTTAAATGGGCTAAGCTTGCGCTTACGACCAGGAAAAAAAAGTGCTATTATTGGTCAAAATGGCTGTGGTAAAACAACTATGTTTTTGTTGGCCAATGGTTTGTATAAGCCTCAGCAAGGAAAGGTTTATTGGCAAGGAAAACAGATTGATTACAGCCGTAATTATCTAATGAGTTTGCGACAAAAGGTGGGTTTAGTCTTTCAAAATCCCGAACAACAATTAGTGGCTTTAACTGTAGAAGAAGATATTTCTTATGGTTTGTGCAATTTGGGAATACCAGCAAAGGAAATTGCAGAAAGAGTAGAGCGAGTGCTGATGCAATTTGGACTTTCGGAACTGGCAACACAACCAGTTCACCATTTAAGTTTGGGGCAAAAAAAAAGGGTTTCTCTGGCTGATGTTATGGTATTAGAACCAGAATTATTATTGTTAGATGAACCCACAGCCTATTTAGATCGGCTTCATACGCGCCAGTTAATGATTGCCTTAGAAAAAATTCACAATTCCGGGACAACAATATTAATGGCAAGTCACGATCTAGATTTAGTTTATCGCTGGGCAGATTGGATTTTTGTAGTTGATAAAGGGCGGTTAATTCTTGAAGGAAAGCCTCAAGATATATTTGCTCAGCGAGAAATTATGGAGGAGTTACAATTGGGTGTGCCCCTGGTGTTTGAGATGTTGTCTGAGGTATCCCAGGCGATCGCTTCCTGCGATTCTCAACAAGACAATTTAACTGAATATAGTATGCTCAAACAGTTGCGGGAGCGAATTTTAAAGATATTACAAAATTTTTGAGAAAAATCTACTAGGTAAAAACTTGTTTATATTATTGTTTGTAACGCCCCCTCTGGGCGTTATCCTTACCGCCCAGAGGGTGGCATTACGTTAGTTGTGAGTAAGTCCTATTGACAACATCCAAATTTGATATAAGATGCTTTTTAACCCACAATTGTCAAACAATACCATGACGATGACAGAACAACAATTTCTCGAACAACTCAACGGTACGATTGAGACGCACAATTTGCTTAAACATCCATTTTACCAAATGTGGAATGAAGGTAAACTATCCTTAGCAATGTTGCAAGAGTATGCACAGGAATATTACCTGCAAGTCCATAATTTTCCCACCTATGTCAGTGCAACTCACGCAGCCTGCGATGATATCAAAATTCGCCAAATGCTGCTCGAAAATCTGATTGAAGAGGAACGAGGTTCTACACATCACCCTGAGTTGTGGTTGCGATTTGCTGAAGGTTTAGGTGTAGAGAGGAAAGCAGTTTTAGAACGCCAATACCTTGAAAAAACTCGTGAATCTGTCCGCATTCTTAAGGAATTAGCCCGCAGTGAAGAACCGGCTGTTGGCTTGGCTGCACTCTATGCTTATGAATCGCAAGTGCCTGAAGTTGCTACGACAAAAATAGCAGGTCTAAAGCAATTTTATGGCATTGATTCTGAAAACGCGCTTTCATTTTTTACAGTCCACGAGCAGGCTGATGAGTTTCACTCTCAGGCGACGCGGGAAGCACTTTTAGAACTTTGCCAGACAGAGGAACAAAAAGAAAAAGCGTTGTCAGCAGCATCAAATGCGGCTTGTGCTCTTAATTTACTTCTGGACGGGGTTTACGAAACCTATTGTCAAGAGCGGTAAGTTAGTGGTTAGTTGTTAGTTGTTTTACGTAACGCGCCCTCTGGGGGGTTTGTTACCTCCCAGATGGCAATGTTACGGATATCTATCCTCATCTAGGGGCTAGGGGCTAGGGACTAGGGGCTAGGGGAATAAGGGGAATAAGGGGAATAAGGTAATACAATCAGCGAGTTTGATGGAACTCAGAACGTCTTAATCGCCTTGGCGACTGCTATATAAACTACTAACACTACTAACCACTAACCACTAACAATTAACAATTAACTAAGTACAGCTTGTGTTATTTGCTACTCACAATGAATAAGTGAGATATAGATAAATAAAACTAAAAAGCAAGCTGAACATTAGTCAGATCAAGGGTTTGCTAGCTAATACTCACAGAATATAATAAAAATTAGAAGATTAGCAAAAGCGAGATTCCTACCTTGACTACTCAGATTCCTCAAGACTTTGTGCAAGCAATAACAAAAGAACGCAGCGTGACTGATGCTGAGCTGGAGACGGTGTTTATGGCCTTGGACGGTCAGCCGACAGCCGCGATCGCAACTAAATTGGGTATCAGTGATATCGCCGTCCGCAAAAGACTCGGCGAGGTCTACAAAAAATTTAAAATCGGGGGGAATGGCCCTGGGAAGTTGGCAGAATTAAGGCATCAACTACTATTTTTATACCAAGCTGGTCAGGGTTCGGGGGATTTCATTCCGGCGGGTAGAGTAATGGCCTCGGCAGTGGCGATCGCGCACCATCATCAAGATTGGGGTGAGGCCCCCGACGTTTCGGTGTTCTACGGCCGCACTGAGGAATTAGCAGCCTTAAAGCAATGGATTTTATCAGATGGCTGTCGCTTGGTGGCACTGCTGGGTTTGGGAGGCACTGGCAAAACAACTCTGGCAGTGAAGGCGGCTAAACTTGTACAGGATGAGTTTGATTTTATCATTTGGCGATCGCTACGAGCCTGTCCATCTGTGCAAGACCTTCTAGCTAGCTTAATTTCCATTTTCTCTCCCCAACAAAAAGCAGATTTGCCACTAGATGTAAACGCCAGAATTTCCCGGTTAGTTGAATATTTCCGCAAGCATCGCTGTCTGCTGATTTTAGATGATTTCGAGATGGTTCTCAGCCCTGGAGAATTAGCTGGGCGCTATCGACCCGGACTAGAAGGTTATCGAGAACTGATTGCGCGACTAGGAGAAGTTAACCACAATAGCTGTTTAATGCTACTCAGTTCTGAAGAACCCACAGAACTTGCTTTAATTTCTGGAGAAAAAGTCAAGTCGCTAAAACCTTCAGTTTCCGAGGAAATTGCACGCGAAATCTTCACTGAAAAAGGCTTATCTGCTAAAGACAAAGAGTGGAAAGTGTTAATCAGTCGCTACGGAGGTAATCTCTTAGCTTTTAAAATTGTGGCAGCAACGATTCAAGATTTCTTTGAAGGTAATATTTCCAAATTTTTGGAGGCTACAGGGCTATTTATTGAAGATCATCTTACCAATTTGCTTACTCAGCAATTCGAGCGGCTGTCTCCTTCTGAAGCCGAGATTATTTACTGGCTTGCTATTACTCAAAATCCAGTTTCGCTAGCGAAATTGCGAGATGATATTTTAGTTAAGTCATCTCTTTCGGATTTGCTTAAAAATCTGGAATCTTTAGGTCGTAGGTCGCTAATAGAAAAAATAAATGAAGGAGGAGAAATACTTTTTACGCTTCAGCCTTTGATTATGAAGTATGTAACTGAGGATTTAGTCGAGCAATTACGAAACGAGATATTGGAAGCGGTTAAGATTCAGGGAACCGAAAAAATGCGGTTGTTAAAAACGCATTATTTCGGTAAAGCAATAGTCAAAGGTAAAGGTGGAAAAAGTTATCCAACTCGTTCTATTCTCAGCATGGTTAAAAATCACTTGCAAGCTCTATTTATGCAAACTACAGGCTCTTCTGAAGCGCTAAATATTCTGGAAAAACTTGCATCAGATTTGCAAGATAAATCTCAGCTAGAAGTTGGATATGCTAGCGACAATATGCGGAATATTCTTGCAGAAATGACAAGCTCTTAGTAAGAGGAGGCTGCGATTATAGTAACCCAAGACTGATATCATATCCGGTTAAATGCTTGTCATTGCGAGCCCAGCGAAGCAATCCCGAAGCAATCGCAGAGACTAGGTGATTGCTTCGCTTTGCTCGCAATGACAGATCGGAAGTAATTTGCCGGACATGATAAGTAAATCCACCTAATTAACCATAAGATAAGGATGGCTAAAAAGCTGACTGTATAAACATTCTTCCTTCTCTCCTAGATAACTAAATTTTTCTACCTTCTACCTTCTACTTAAGAGTTGGTGTAGCGATCGCCCTCAGTTGCAACTACAGATCACACTCTCACCTTAAAATAATCACGCGCCTAGACGACAGCCCTCACATCAAGTCTCAGTATTTCCAATGATGATTGAAGGGTCGAATTTAAAATACTTCCATGTCTACCAATGTCACCTATACTTTAAATGCTATCCTTGCCAGCGCTAGCTGCAAAGGCGTTTTGACCCAGAGCGATCGCCGGATGTTAAAGGAAGCGATCGTCAGCTCCTCTTTTGATGAAGAAGCTCAGCAGTTAGTGAACAGATTGCTACACGCTATTCGCCGGGGTTGGGTAAGATTAGGATTTTAGGCTCTGGGTTCAAAAATCGAGCCAATGCTTGCATAGAATCAATAGTTAACAACTTTTCCAAACTCAGCCCACAGGGATTAAGCGAAGCGAACCTTATTAAGAGAAATTTTTGCACCCAATTAAATGCGATCGCCCAAATACACGAGACTTAGAGGAGAACTAACTGACAAGAGTTTCGAGACAGCCAGTCCGAGTCCGCGCGCGACGACACTAGGTAAGTCATGATAGATTATAACGGTAAGAGGCTTGGTATGAGAAAGCATCCACAGTTGAGGCGACCTATAAAAAGTTCTTTTATCGTATAAATACTATAAGGCTTTTCAAAAAAAAGGATGATTATAGCTATGCTGCATCAGCCCTGCCCTCGATTTCCTCTCACCGCTAAGCTGATTACAAAGCGGAACTCTCCAGGGAGGAAGAGAGATGAAACCTGAAGAGGGTAATGTGCTGGTTGTTGATGACAATGAAGTTAACCGCGACTTACTTGCTCGCCGCCTCCAGCGGCAGGGTCATAAAGTCCAAGTAGCGGAAGATGGCATCCTCGCTCTGGAGATGATGCGATCGCATCCTTTTGATTTGGTGCTTCTCGATATTATGATGCCCCAAATGAACGGCTATCAAGTGCTCGAACATTTGAAGGCGGATGATAAGTTGCGCTACATCCCCGTAATTATGATTTCGGCGGTAGACGATATCGACAGCATCGTGCGCTGCATTGAGTTAGGGGCGGAGGATTATCTTTCTAAGCCGTTTAATCCCGTGTTGCTGAAAGCTCGGATCAGTGCTTGTTTGGAGAAGAAGCGACTCCGAGATCAGGAACAGGCCTATTTGCAGAAGTTGGCTGACGAACAGGGAAAATCCGAGCGGTTGCTACTGAATATTTTGCCTTACGCGATCGCCGAGCGCTTGAAACGCGGAGAAAGCACGATTGCTGACAGTTTCGCTGACGTAACCGTGATGTTTGCCGATTTAGTCGGTTTTACAAAGCTTTCAGCTCATCTGTCGCCTGCGGAATTAGTAGAGTTGCTCAATCAAATTTTTTCGGCTTTTGACCAGTTAGCCGAGTTCTACGGCTTAGAAAAAATTAAAACTATTGGTGACGCTTATATGGTAGTGGGGGGTTTACCAACGCCTCAAGCGGATCATGCCGAAGCGATCGCAGAAATGGCCCTGGATATGCAGGCAAAAATTGCCCAAATGCCCGCTCAAGCCGGCCAACCCCTCAGCATCCGCATCGGCATTAACACCGGGCCAGTGGAAGCAGGAGTAATTGGCACTAAAAAGTTCACATACGATCTGTGGGGTGATACTGTAAATACTGCAAACCGCATGGAATCTCACGGTCTCCCCGGTGCAATTCAAGTGACGGTTGCTACTTATGAACGATTGTGCGATAAGTATATATTTGAGGAGCGCGGTACGATCCCGGTTAAAGGAAAAGGAGATATGACAACTTATCTACTGACTGGCAGAAAAAGTTAATTGCTAATTGCTAATTGCTAATTGCTAATTGCTAATTGCTAATTGCTAATTGCTAATTACAATTAAAAATGTAAAATGTAGGTTGTTAGGTGAAGCGTAGCATAACCTAAACAAGGCTTACGCGCCCAACCAAAGAAACCGGGTTTTTTACGAAAATACTTCGTTTTTACCCACAGATCCTTTCAAAAACCAGGTTTCTGGAGCCCCATAGTAAGTCCTAAATTAGCAATTAGCAATTAGCAATTAGCAATTAGCAATTAGCAATTAGCAATTAGCAATTAGCAATTACCCATTACCTAATTACAAAATGACACCAAATTCCGATCTTCTAACTTACACCCAGTGGATGGGTATTCTTACAGCAGTTATTGCTGTTATTACAGTCCTAGCTTTTATTTTGAAATGGGGTTTTAGATTTCGCTTAGTAGGCGTTACAAGCTTTATGGGCCTTCTTACTATTGGTATATTTGCCCTCAGTTTAGCCCTCTATACCCGCGCGGAAATTCCTGGGGCAGTTCGCTACACTTTAGTTTACGATACTGGGGGAGCAGAAACAGTGATTGCTGTCTCACCAAACATAGGAGAATCTGAGTTAGAAGCTACTATGCGACAAGCGGCGGGGGATTTATATTCTTTTGGTCGTGGAGGACGGGGAAAAGACCAGATGATCGTCCGGGTTCGCACCATATTGCATCCAAAATCCGGGGTTTCAGTACCGCTATATTTGGGTGAAGTCAGGCGATCGCTTAGTGCGCGGGAAGATGAGAAAATGGCGATCGATATTTTTCCCGATAGCATTGCCCGTTTGAAAGCTTCTCAAGCTTAAATTTGAGTAATTGTTAACGGTTAACGGTTAACTGTTAACTGAGCGATCGATCGACCATTTCAATCTCCAACTAATATTCTGACCTCATCTAAGGGTCGTTCAATCATCTGTGCTACTTGTTCAAGATTCAATCCAGAATTTAACAATTGGCGTACAATGTTTCTTAAGGATTGTTCCGCTTTCACCCGCGCCTGCTCGGATTCTTGCAAAGCCGATTGAGTTTGTATTAGATATCGATCTAACTCTCTATGAGTCCGCAGAAACTCTCCCGTTTCCGGGTTCCGAAAGCGCAATTCTCCAGAAATTACCCGCAACTCTAGTCCCAATACTTCACTCACAAGCCACAAATTGTCAAAAGAATTAATATTGGCTGGTATTGGTTCATATTGCCCATTTACTAAACGCACGCCTTGTAAGATCGGATTGAGATAATCTCCCGAAGGATCGTACTGAAAATACTCCCTTACTCCCAAAGTACGATAGATTTCCGGTTTGATTTCTTGGTCTTCTTCCTGGGTAGTGGATGACGTAATCTCCAAGACAAAAGCTGGGGGAATTCCCCCTTCCTTCCAAAATTTATAAGATAGTCTTTGGCGTTTTCTTACTCCCAAAACTACGTAAACATCAGGGGCGATAACTGAGGCTGGCTTTCCTTGTTCGTAATAGATAAACGAATTTCCCGACACATAGACATCCGGCTGATTTTGGAAGTAAATCTCTAGAGCTTCTACGCTATAAGTAAGATAAAATCGCGTGATGTCACTTTCCGCCATCGGCTTGCCATCGCTACTGGGGTATTTAATGTCTTCGAGTTCTTCAATTTGAGGTAAAATTGTCATAGTTTATTAATTTTACTCAAAATTCATTGATAGATTATATCACAACTTACCAGTTAACTGTTAACTGTTAACAGTTAACAGTTAACTGTCAGCAATTCAAGCAATATCAGGAGGAAGATTGCTAAACTTAGATTTAGGGGCTGACTGCTGATGGTGATATTGTTGTAAGTATGCACCAATTAAATTTTGTACTTGCGATCGCGTTACCTCACTTCCGGCTTCCAGATGACCCGAAGTTTCAAAGAATACAATGCTGTCAATAGTCTCTAAAGCTAGCATCTGAAATAAAATATGGGTTACGGGCATAGATACTGCCCGAATCCGAGGATCTAAGGGTGTTGAGGAAGCTAAAGCATCCTTGGAAGTAGGGAAAGCGTAAATTACCCGTTTCTCCAAAGTAGGTTGGGTACGATTGCTTAAAGTGGTCACGGCCCAACTGCCATCAAGGGTTTGCAGAATATAATATTGGAGATGGCGCAACTCTTGAGCTAGCAATTTCAGAGCGGGCGCGATCGCTTCTACAATCTGAGGTGTAGTACCATCAGGGCTGGCTTCGTTAATCAGTGTTTGAATTTGTTGGTCTAAATCCATCAGTCGATTTTAGATTTGGGATTGGGAATTGGGCTTACAGAGGGCTTACAGAGCAGTGCGAGTTCGTATCAAAATCTGCAATACCTACCATTATCCTCTAATCTAAATTCCAAAATCTAAAATAGCACGGATGTGCTAGGGTCAATATTAGCTATCAACAATCATGCGGGAAATCTGCCAGAGCGTGGAAAAAATCTTTCAACTGCTGTTGGACGAACTCCAAAAGTCCACTCGTGCTTCTGAGCAGAATTGCCGGGAAGTAGCAGAGCGTTTAACAGCAGAAGTTACTCGAATTTGCACGGAAAGCAAGCGAATTCAAGCTTCCGGCGAGGTGGAGCATTGGGCAATAACTCTCGCTCAGCACCGCTTACAGCAGTGTCTCCAGTATTATCAGTTAGGTTCTGGCCCTGGGCGGGTAGAATTGCACAGTACCTTAAGTGCGATCGTCTACCGCTACATTACTCCTCCACAGGTGCAGTCGAGCTATCAAGCGCGGCTGGAGTTAATTAAAGACTTTTTGCAGGGATTTTACCTGGAAGCTTTGAACGCTTTCCGGCGAGAGGCCCAACTGCCAGCGACCTATAGCCCTCGAACTAGGTTAGAGTTGGCAGAGTATATGGCTTTCGCGGAAAGGTTTGGCAAGCGACGGATTCCTTTATCGCGCGGTAGGAGCCAACAACTGATCGTACTGCGATCGCAAACCTTTTCCCAACAACAACCCCACGAAACCTCCGTAGATATGGAGCAGGCCGCTGACGGTGCGGCTCAAGAATCCGATTCTACGTGGAACGACGCAACAGTAACGCGGGTGCGGGAGGCGATGGTAGGCGGCAACTCAACTGATGAGTCAGACTCCCTACGACAGGCTGTAATTGAGGAATTGATGACCTATTTGGAAGAGCGCAACCAAAAAGACTGCGCTGACTACTTCGCCCTGCGCTTGCAAGATTTGCCCACTAATGAAATTGAGGCAATCTTAGGTTTAACTCCGCGTCAGAGAGACTATTTACAGCAAAGGTTTAAATATCACTTGCTCAGATTTGCTCTCTCCCATAGGTGGGAGTTAGTCCACCAATGGTTAGAATCTGACCTAGAGAAGAATTTGGGGTTAACACCGCAGCAGTGGGATGGTTTTCTGTTACAAATTGGCTCAGAGCAAGAGAGTTTGCTAAGGTTAAAGCAACAGGGTATGTCAGATTCTGCGATCGCGCAAACCCTCGGTAGCACGGTGGCCCAGGTACAGAAGCGATGGTTTAAGTTACTAGAGCTTGCCTGGGAAATACGCAATCGTTCAGGTTCCGGAGAAGGGGCATCTACTGATGAATAACAGAACGAATAAGAATGAAGACGCTTTCGAGGGTCAGTTTCTCAACTGGCTGCTAGAAAAGCCAAAGGCAAGCGGTTCTTCAGAGGAAGAGGAAAACCTCAACCTGCCGATTGATTTAGAAGATATTAATAGGGTGGAATATTTAGAGTGGGATGAACCAGACCCACTTGATGATGAAGAGATTGACTTTCTCTATCCAGAAAGCCAAGCACTTAAATTGGGAGAAATACCGACCGTGCAAGACCGTTTTCAAACATTATTGAAAGAGCGGCTGAAAGCCGAAATCCTCCGCAATCCGCCGCTGTTCCCTTGGGAAACACAAGCTAAAGACTACGAATATGATTATCCAGACGGTGCTGCCGATGAATGGGTTCCCCCCTTGCACTTGTGGAGTGCTCAATTGCAAAATCTCAAGTGGGGGAAATTTCCAATTCCTCTAACAGAGAAGGTTTTTGCTCAATTGCTAGAACCTTGTCAGGAGATCGTATTATCAGGATTGCGAGAAGGGGCCAAAATGGTGCAGGCTGTAGAAAAAGCTCTGTTTCCCCAACAGTATGACACTCTTAATGATTTGACGCGCTTAGTTTTATTAGGTTCTGTGCGCTGTTTTTCTGATGTCGAACAACTCCCCCGCTATGAAGAGGCTACGCCAGAACAACAGATGGTGTTGTCGCTATTAGCAGCGCGAGAAATTATGGGCTCTCTAACTTTAACTTGTCCGCTAAATCAGCCGCCAATTGAACGGCAATGGCTGACGGGTGCGGGTGTGTTGACTCTTCTTGCTGAATATCAATCTGTGGAGAGGCAAAGTAGAGCTTCTATTAGAGTTGAGTGCCAATTACCTGCTGGGGGAAGTGTGGAACTCAAAGCAGGGGAAGCATTAGCAGCAGCCCATCGGCCTAATTCTGGCTATTTGAGTGTGGAATTGTTTGAGCTTCAAGCTAATAAGACTTACCCGTTAACAGTTAGGTTTCAAAATCAAGAACATAAACCTCTAAAGTTTGCTGTTTATCCGACTTTGGGGGTTAATAATTAAGTCTGAAAATATGTTAGACTTCTTCCAAAAAGTCAGTGAAAGGCAGGCATTATGCCTGCCCTACAATAGTTATTGCAAATAATTATTGGCTTTCATCAAAGTTGTAGTAGCGACTTTAGTGTCTATGTATGGAATAAATCTAATGTTAACAGTTAAACCTCGATTTACAACCTTTGAAGAATACCTAGCATACAATGATAATTCCGAGCGGGCATATGAATTATTTAATGGAGAATTAATTGAAATGCCTCCAGAGTCAGGGTTAAATGTCCAAATCGCCAATCGTCTCTTTTTGATTTTTGCTTTAATGTTGGGAACCGATCGGGTTAGAGGACAAGGACTAGAACTAGAAGTCAGAGGTGAACCTAGAAACCGTTATCCCGATCTAACTATCATTCGAGAAGAACATATTCAACAATTATCAAATCGCAATACCATTCGTCTTTCAATGTCACCTCCCATCTTAGTTATTGAAGTAGTTAGTCCCGGAGAAATACAAAGAGATAGAGACTACATCGCTAAGAAAAGGCAATATCAGGATTGTTGTATTCCTGAATACTGGATTGTCGATCCGCAAACTCAAACTATTTTAGTCTTAGAACTTAGGGGAGATATTTATATAGAACTAGGTAGTTTTACCAATAATGATTTACTGCTATCTCCCGGATTTAGAGAACTAAATTTAAGGGTTTCTGAAGTATTTAACCCAAATTAAAAAAAATTGCTACCCCGATCTAAACTCTTAATAGTCACTAATGAAGAGTTAGCTAAGAAACCCGGTTTCTGAGAGAAGCGATCGCCCAACCGTAGTATGCAGAGATTGCCGCTCTGAGCTAAACTCTTAATAGACACTAACTAAGAATTAGCCAATGACTGCGGACAAACGGCGAAATTTACCTTTTTTCAGTCAGCTTTGGCAGTGGCTTGAGACGATGCCGAAGCCCAAAACTGAGGAATCGATCCTGCTGCGGGTACTGGTACAAGCGCTGGTGACAGTCGGGATTATCGCTACGGATGTGGCGGCTGGGGTGGGGGAAGGAGATGTGGCGATTAGCCTCTGGGCTGTCCCTCTGAGTATTGTGGGCGCGACTTGGAGTTGGTTTAGTCGGCGCGATCGCAATATCCCTGTTAAATTCTGTCTGGCAATTGGAATGTTGCTGGCTTTGTTTGCCTTTCTCCTCAGTTTGCTAGGAGAGTTGAATGACACCCGCCTGATTCTGGCTAAGCTGTTAATTCAACTTCAAGTGCTCCACAGTTTTGACTTGCCGCAGCGCAAAGATTTAGGCTATTCGATGGTGATTGGGCTGATTTTGTTGGGAGTGGCGGGTACTCTCAGCCAAGAGTTGACTTTTGCGCCGTTACTATTGCTATTTTTGGCGATCGCGATTCCGACTTTGGTGCTCGATTATCGATCGCGTTTAGGAATTTTCAAGGAAGTAGTAAAAGGGAAGAAGGAAGAAGGAAAAGACAAAAAGCGCAACTTGTGGGAATTTGGCGAGGCTTTATCTCCCAAGCGTTTTGGGCTGTTGTTATTAGTAATTGTTGGCTTAGGATTGGGTATTTTTGCATTTTTGCCTCGATTCCCTGGCTATCAGTTGCGGACTTTTCCAGTGAGTGCCCCCATTGAATACCAAGGACAATTTGACGGTCGCAGTATTACGAATCCTGGTTATGTTAGAGGTGGTAATAGTGAAGGTTCGGGGGGAGGTAGCGGCCGCAATCCAGAGAAAGGGCCGGGGAAATTAAACGATACTTTTTATTACGGTTTTAATACTAAAATTAACCAAAACTTGCGGGGGGAAATGAAACCGCAGGTGGTGATGAGAGTGCGATCGCAAGCCGCAGGTTTTTGGCGAGTCTTGGCCTTCGATCGCTACACTGGTCAGGGTTGGGAGATTTCCCGCAATGACAAGACCCTAACTCTGAATCGACCTTATTGGTCTTACCAATTTTATCTTAATTGGATGCGGACTCTGAACCGCACCAGAGAGGTGATTCAGACTTATACAATGGTTTCTCAGATGCCTAACTTGATCCCAGCCTTGGCTCAACCGAAGGAACTTTACTTTCCGACGCAGGATATAGCCGTTGACCTGGAGGGGACATTGCGATCGCCTTTGGAATTGCGGGAGGGACTGACTTATACTGTGATTTCTGAGGTTCCCTATCGCGATCGCAGTTTGTTAGGCAAAGCAGGTACTAATTACCCTAAAAATATTCAGAATTATTATCTACAAGTGCCGCCGCAAATTAAAGATAAAGTGCGGCGGGTAACTGAGGAAATATTGGCAGCCAGAACTAGAGTTGCTACCTCTGATAAGCCGATTAATTCAGCTTATGAGAAAGCCTTGTATTTGGCTCAATATTTAAAGCAAAATCCCAATTACAAGCTGCAAAAAGAACCGCCTTTTTTACGGGAAGATGAAGATTTAGTCGAGGCGTTTCTATTTGGATATAAAGACAGTCCAGCGGGGACTAAAATTACTGGCGGCTATCCCGACCACTTTGCTAGCGTGATGACAATTATGTTGCGATCGGTTGGGATTCCGGCGCGAGTAGTTGGCGGTTTCGATCCGGGAGAATTCAATCCGTTTACGGGTTTGTATATCGTCAAAAACACTGATGCCTATTTAATGACTGAGGTGTATTTTCCCAAGTATGGCTGGTTTCCGTTTAACCCAGTTCCGGGATATCCGCTTTATCCACAATCGATTGAAGAAAATCAAACTTTTAGTGCATTGCAAGCTTTTTGGAAGTGGGTGGCAGGTTGGTTGCCGACACCAGTAACGGGTTTATTAAATACAGTTATTGGTTTTGTTGTTGCCTGGTTAGTGGGGGTAATTACTTGGTTTTTAGCCTTATTTTCTAAAGGTTGGGTTGGGTTATTTACGGGTTTAATTGTAGGAATTGGTTGTGGTTTTATTGGTTGGTTGCTGTGGCAAACTTGGCGAAATTGGCGTTACCGCCGCTGGTTGAAGAAATTGCCGCCAGTGGAGGGAATCTATCAGGAAATGTTGAAGGATTTAGCTAGGAAAGGATTTGTTAAGCGTCGAGCTCAAACGCCTTTGGAATACGCGCGAGATATGCGGCAACATTTAGGTGTTGATGAAGTGGAAGTAATTGAGGAAGTTTCTGAGGCTTATGTGCGCTGGCGCTATGGTGGTGAGGTAGGAAATTTAGCACAGTTGCGGCAATTGGTGGAGAATTTGAGGCGTAGTTTTAATTCCATTAAGTTTCGTGGTAATAATATTCGAGGTAATAATAGCAATGGGTGAAAAATAGTGTGATGGTATGTTGAAGGATTACTGGATAATTGGACTGGTTATTCAATTGGAGAGCCGATATGGATCAAATACAATTGGTTTCTGCGGTGGGGATGGATTATATAGAATTACGTAATTTATTAGTCTCACTAAAGTGGAAAGAGGCCGATGAAGAAACAACGAGAGTGATGTTTAAGGTAGCGGGTAGAGAAAAAGAAGAATGGCTGGATAAGTCATAAATAGATAATTTTCCTTGTGAAGACTTGCGAACGATTGACCAACTTTGGGTAAAATACAGCAATGGGCGTTTCGGCTTTTCTGTGCAGAAACGCATCTATCAAAGTCTGGGGGAAACCAGGGAATATAATGATAAAATATGGGTAGCGTTTAGCGATCGCGTAGGTTGGCGTGTGAATAGTAAATGGTTGTACTATAATGAGCTAAAGTTCAACACTAAATCCGCAGCAGAAGGACATATTCCATCGTGGTCGTGGGGTTCCTGGATGGCTGTTGGGCGCAGCGTCTATTCTCTCGTCTATCGTGTCGAGACTTGTAGAGTTTAGTATCTAAGCGTTTCATGGTTTCATTAAAATTAATAATAACAAAGGCTATGATCCCGAAAGCAGGCCTGTTCTAGATTTATGATGCCTCACACTGATGACTTCAAACTCTTCTAAAATTAGAAGGTTGGGTTACACTTGGCAGCACCCAACCTACACTAATATCACTTTTTTCTTACTTCTCAGAGTTGGTATAATTACCTTTTTTCACTCTTATGCAAAGCTAGAACGAGTGCGAAGTTTGTCAATAGTTACGGCGATAATAATCACCAAACCTTTAACAACCAACTGCCAGAAAAACGATACATTCATCAAAGTTAATCCATTATTGAGTAGCGCAATAATTAAAGCTCCCAATAAAGTACCCCAGATAGTACCAATCCCACCCGTGAAACTCGTTCCTCCCAAGATTACGGCCGCGATCGCATCTAGTTCGTAGCCTTGTCCTAACATCCCCGTCGCACTATAGAGACGCGATGCACTCATAATTCCGCCTAAACCAGACAGTAAACCACTCACGCCATAGACAAATAACAGTACCCGATTTACCTTAATTCCTGTTAGTCTCGCGGCCCGTGAATTACCCCCTACAGCGTAAATATGTCTGCCAAGAACAGTCCGCCTTAAGACAAACCAACTTGCTAATACTGCCAGAAAAGCGATGATCACTAACCAAGGAATCGGCCCCAGATAATTGTTACCTACCCAGGCAAAATTGAGATTACGATTAATAACTGTAGTGCCATTAGCTACCAGATAGGCAACTCCTCGCAAAGCAGTATAAGAACCCAGCGTGACGATGAATGGAGGTAAACCCAAATAGGCAATTAACGAACCATTAAGTAATCCCAAACCAATTCCCGCTAATAGTGCAGCAGGTACGGCGAACCAACCCAGACCTGGAAGTAAGGATACCAGCACCCCAACAACTGCTGTTACTCCTAAAATTGAACCCACAGAAAGGTCAATTCCTCCAGTCAAAATCACAAACGTCATCCCCGTAGCGAGCACGATATTGATCGATGCTTGCCGAATGACATTAATCAGATTTCCTAGTGAAAGAAAGTTGGGTGTAACCAGTGAAAAAACTATACAGATTACAATCAAAATCGGTAGGATACCGGCAACCTGGATAAAATTTCTCCAAGCTTGAACTTTACTCGCTTTGGAGCGATCGCGACCTGAATTTATGCTGCTTTTCGCTTGTGTTTGACTCATAGTTTTTGTACCCCTCTTGCTCCAGTGGCATAAGCCATAATGTTCTCTTGTGTAATCTTTTCCCCAGTTGAACCGCCCACTTCACCAACTAAGCTTCCGGCCCGCATTATTAAGACGCGATCGCTCATTCCCACGATTTCCGGCAACTCACTCGAAATCATCAAAATGGCGACACCATTTGTTGCCAAATCGCTAATAATGCGATAAATTTCGCTTTTGGCCCCAATATCTACGCCTCGCGTTGGTTCATCTAGTAAAAGTACCTTGGGGTTAATTGCCAACCAACGTGCTAACAATAATTTTTGCTGATTTCCTCCAGATAAATCCATTGCTCTAATGCTGGGACTAGCAAGACGAATCCCTAAGTTTTGAATGGCATCAGTCACAACTTGAGCCAGAGATTTTGAGTTGATAATCCCAGCTTTTGCTTCTCGATCGAGTACATTCAAAGTGATATTTTCACCCGAACTCATTTCTAGAAATAGACCTAAATTTTTGCGGTCTTCCGGTACATAGGCAATTCCCGCTTCAATGGCATCATCGGGGCTAGAAATGTTCAATGGATGTTGCTCTTTAATATCTTCTGGCACATAAGCAATTCCTGATTTAATGGCATTACTTGGCTCGGAGATATTGAGAGGACGACCCTCCAATTTAATTTCACCGCTCATTTTTGGATCGGCACCAAAAATCAGACGAGCAAGCTCAGTTCTACCAGCACCAACTAAGCCAGCTAAACCCACAATTTCGCCAGCATGGAGTTTAAAACTTGCAGACTTTACCTTTTTCCGCTCATCACTTAAATTGGTTACTTCCAGAACAACTGAGCCAGGATTTGTTTGACGTTTATGTTCGTATAAATCCTGTAACGGACGACCAACCATCATTTCCACTAGGCGTTCTGCGGAAATTTCGCTTTTTTCCAGAGAGCCAATATAGCCACCATCTCGGATTACACTAACGCGATCGGCAAGGGCATAAATTTCTTCCATGCGATGGCTAATATAAATAATGGCAATCCCCTCTTTCCGCAACCGATGAACAACTTCAAAAAGCTTTTCTGTCTCGCGGTCTGAGAGCGCTGCTGTTGGCTCATCCATCACTAGAATGCGGCTTCGATCTTTGAGTGCTCTGGCGATCTCAACTTGCTGCTGTTCGGCAATTGAAAGTGTCGAAACCAAGTCTCCAGCATCAAAACTGGCATCAAGATTTTCTAGTACCTGAGATGCCTTAATCCGCATTGCGCTTTGGTCGATTAGAGCGCCCCCTTTTGTGAGTTCGCTCCCCATAAAAATGTTTTCGGCAACTGTTAGGTTGGGGGCGAGATTAAGCTCTTGATAAATAATCGCTATTCCCAACTCTCTAGCTTGACCGGGGTTAGTCATCCTAATAGCTTGACCATCAATTCTGATTTCTCCCCGATCGGCTATATAGGCTCCCGCTAAAATTTTCATCAGCGTACTTTTGCCCGCACCATTTTCACCCATGAGGGCGTGAACTTCCCCTGGATAAATTGTTAGATTTACATCCTGCAAAGCATTAAACCCGTTAAAGGTTTTTGTAATGCCTTGCATTTCTAGAATTGGTTTAGTCTGTATAGGTGATTCAGAGAGAGTTACCATTAAAAATCCTCCAGTTTTATGTAATACATCTTGACTGTATTACGCAACCTGAAACTCACAAATTTTGTCGATATTAAGCCAAAAACTTGTTTATTCGCTTGTCCAGCCTTTATGCTCGTTAACGTTTTCACGAGTAATGAGTTTGACTGGAATTAGAATTGTTGGGTCGGCAGGCTTCTTTCCTTTCCGAATATCATTTCCCACCTCAACAGCCTTGGCTGCCATGCGAAATGGGTCTTGAGCTGCTGTAGCTACAAATAAGCTATTGTTCTGCTTGAGCGCATCGAGAGCTTCAGGTGCGCCATCGACACCAACAATAAAGAATTCATCTCGTTGTGACTGTTTAGCCGCTAGTTCTGCGCCAATAGCACAAGGGTCATTAATTGCAAAAACAGCATCAATTTTTGGGAAGGAAGTGAGCAAATCGCTCATGACTCTCAACCCACCATCGCGGCTACCTTCTGCATTTTGAGTTTTGGAAAGAACCTTAATCCCAGGATATTTAGAGAATACATTCTCGCACCCTTGGACTCGCTCAATTACTGAAGCGACAGGAGGCCCGTTGATAATTACAACACTGCCTTGACCCTTTAAGCGATCGGCTATATATTGACAGCTTACTTCACCAGCTTGGACGTTATTTGAAGTAACTGTGGCATCAACACCTCCATCAGCGGCGGTATCAACTGCCACTATGGGAATGCCTGCTTGCTTAGCTTTTTCTACAGCGGGAGCGATGCCTTTACTGTCAGCAGCATTGAGTATAATCATGCTGACTTTTGAGGCAATAAAGTTTTCAATTTGGTTAAATTGCTGATTTAAATCGTCCCCACTGGAAACGAGAGTTGTTCTTGTGTTCGGCCCCCCTAGTTTCTTTGCTTCGGCCTCTGCACCTTTACCAACTTGCACGAAGAAGGGGTTGCCGAGGTCGCGAACTGCTACTGCAACGGATGAAAGTTCAGAACTACTTTCTGTGCTACTCTGAGGGTTAGGGGGTTCTCTTGAGCAACCGATCAGAGTAATACTTACCCCACTAAAAAACCCCAAGGCGATTGCTAATTGTTTCACCTTAAAACTCCATTAATATTTTCTATTCTAAAAAGTTAAAAGGCGCTTTTATATCTATCTTAAGACAGACTGTTTCCCGTGTTGAATTAGATTAAGTTTCTTTGCAAATTGATGCAAAATATTCAATTTTATGTAATGAACTTATTAAGTATTTGTACTTGCTATCTCTCGATTTTCTTCTCTCTGGCGATCGCAACAAAATTCTTATAGAAGAAGGGACTAGGGGCTAGGGGCTAGGGGCTAGGGAAAGAGGGGAGCG
>NZ_CACA01000224.1:0-3865 GCF_000180455.1 Kamptonema sp. PCC 6506 | reverse complement strand
CCCCCATCCTCACCATCTCCTTCTAAAAGTGATTGCCGAAAAGCGAAGAGCGATCGCTCAAACTTGGCTTTATCTGCCAAGGCATCCCAGTCAATTAATTCAATTAAAGAATCTAGATTTTTTCCCTTGACAACAGCAGGAGAAGACAGTAGGATATT
Organism: Kamptonema sp. PCC 6506; assembly: GCF_000180455.1. NCBI lineage: Bacteria > Bacillati > Cyanobacteriota > Cyanophyceae > Oscillatoriales > Microcoleaceae > Kamptonema > Kamptonema sp. PCC 6506. Next base: position 3,707 of record NZ_CACA01000224.1, on the reverse strand, counting down.
CGTGCGGAGGTCTTGGGGATTTTTAACTCTGATTAAATTGTGCCAAGTTTCTAATTCGTCAGCAACAAAAGCGGGGTCGAGACAAGTCGGGTCGGCTGATTCCCACAGCAAGAGCGATCGCATCAAAGCACCAGCATCGTGACCTGGACTTACTAAGCGCAAAGCGAGGATAATTTCTTCACCGGGTATGGCAGCTTGCTTAAGCAAAACTCGCGCCGAGGAGTCAAATAAATCTCCAGCTTGCACCAACTCGCCATTAACAAAAATTGAGGCTGCTTGTGCCCACCAAGTCAAGCCAACGCGCAAACATAAACCATCTAAAGGATAGCCGTGCAAATTGTGGGGAACCACAATTCGTTGCCTTAGCCACAAAACTTGCTTACCAGACGACCAAGCGATATGTCCTCGCTCGTTAAGTTTGGCAATAGACCAACAGTCTAGCTCCTGAAGTGGCGCGATCGCCAGATCTCCTTCCCAAAAACCCCAATCACCCTGAATATTCAGCCGAGTCAACCGCCGCAATTTCTCAATAGCTTCAGAAATCTTATCGGTTGCCGCTGGCATAGGATCGCTCATATTTCGCTAAAATTTAATGGGGAATATGCAATCGCTCTAAAAATCTAAAATCTAAATCTAAATCTAAAATTATGTCTTCTTCTTACACCAAACGCTATCAAAGCAGATTGCTCAATTTTATCTCAGAGCAATCCCACAAAGTCGTTGACAAATTTGACCTCGCCTTGCGACACTTGAAGTTTGCTGCCAAAGGAGCATTACAGGCAAGTTTGTATCCAGTTTACCTCCTATTGCAAACAGCACGCACCATCAGTCTCCGATTCCAACCAGCCGAAACCACCTCAGCATCACAATTGCCGGAATCTACCGCCGCAGACAGCGAAAATCCTGTCGAAACCGACAGACCGATTCAACGAGTTTTGTCATTCCTGAAAAAATTATCCTTGCCTGCGGCAACAACTGAGTCAATATTACCAGCAATACCGGATATCGATCCTCAAGGCAAAGTCACCTTTGCCACCCCAAACTTAGGGGAAAATGGACAAGCAGACTTACCAGTATTTAAAGATTTAATCGCAACTTCAGCAGATAAACTAACCAAGCTTGACAAACCATCAAATTCAGGCATACTCGCACTCGGCCCTGCACCTGAAATTTCATTATCCCATCAACCCCAGATTTTAGGAATCGCCACTGCTATTGCCAGCCGCACCTTGGTACTGGTTGCTCCTGAAAATCAAACCCTAGATATTTTAACAGACCGCCAGCAAACAGAAATTCAAGCAGAAATCCTCAGCGAAGTTGCAGCCTACTGGCAACAACGGCAACTGCAAGCACAAAGCCCAGAACAATTTACCACAGACCTCCAGCTAGTCGCAAATCAAGCCAATTTATTGCCCTTCCTCCGCCAATTTGTGCGAGTAATGGCGTGGGTACAAACCAGTCCCCTCGCCGTGAAAGTAAATCTGTTTGGCGAAGCCAAATTACCAAGAACGGGTTATAATGCTAAAATACCAATTACCAATTACCAACTAGGACTGGAGACAGGGAATTACCAATTACCAATTCCCAATCTCCAGTTTACTCATGTCCAGTTTACTAATGGCGAGAAAGGCAAAGTACCACTCCCCGTTATCAATCCTCCTTTAGCCAAAGGAGAAAAAGGGAAAATACCATTCCCAATTCCCAATCCTCCCCCCACTGAGGGACAGGAGGAAACGCCATTACCAATTACCAATCTCATCCTAACTAAGGGCGAACAGCAGGAACGGCAATTCGCGATCGCCACTACATCTTTACCAGAGACGACAGAGACAGAATCACCCCAACCGCCCATAGCTGATTATATAAAGTATAGCCAACTCTCCTCAGCGGCATTCATCCAAACACAGCAACAATCGGCAGAAATCGCCAATTTAGAGCCAGAAAGTCGCCAATTAGTAGGGATTGAGAAATTTGAAGATAAATTTGAGCAAGTTGCCGAAGCGATTTTGTCAGCAGTTGACTACTTCTTTGGCGGTAAAACAGAACAAAGTGAGAAGGAGCTAGCCGCAGAAATATATGCAAAGTATAGCGAATCTCCCCCTTCCATCCCCCAACTGGAAGCCGTAGAAAGCGATCGCCCCCACGAGCAATCGTGGCTAACCTGGAGCACCCTATTGGGCGAAATCTCCCTTACCCCCAACGTCGCAGAGGACAACCCTCCCCCAGCCGAAATTAACTTAGTGAGTGCCTTAACTAGGGTACCCAGCTATGAACCCCCCTCAGAAACCGAAGAATTAAACCCAATATTCGTAACAGTACAGGCTACAGCAGCATCCAGCTATGCCCCATCCTCCCCAAGCGAGGAATTAAAGCCAGCATCCGTAAAGGGAAAACCCGCAGTATCACAAAACATTACTAAAGTCAATACCTCATTTACCAGCAAAACTCAACAGACAACAACCGCCGTCACCACACGAGAGCCAGCAACAAACAGCTCAGTGAAAGCAACACCCGACTGGTGGGAAGCACGAGTAATTTCCAAAGGCTACATCAAACACCCTCTAGAACAAGCCCTAGAGTGGGTGGATATTGCCATGCTGTGGCTAGAAGAAGTGGGGTTAGCAATTTGGAAGTGGGGAAAAACCCAGTTGGACAAAATTTTTAACAGCAAAAACTGACCGATCTTTAGATATTATGAACAAAGTTGTGGCAACTGTCACAACCGATCGACTCAGACTTTTACATCCCTGGAGAGAAATACTGTGATCACCCTTAAGATCGTTGTTAATATTGTTGTCCTGTTCTTTGCTTGTTTATTCATTTTTGGATTTTTGTCAAACGACCCCGCCCGCAACCCCAATCGTAGAGACATGGAGTAAAGCAGCGGTAAAATCTTACTTGGCAACTACAGGTAGGGGGAGCGCGATCGCACCCCCGATCGCAGTTGTCTAAGTACCAAAAATAGATAAAAAGCTGGAAAATTGTAGCTGTTTGTTATACTTTGCCTCGCTTACAGGCGAGGTTATCTTATGGCTGAATTAACTAGCGAAATTGATGCGATCGCCACCTACCTCTCTTCACTCACACATTTTTAACTTTTAATTTTTAATTGTTAATTCCCTATGCCCTATCCGGTACCGCCTCCAGAACCCCCTGCAATTGTCCGTACCCAGCAGGTTGAGGATATCACCCAGACTTGGGAGGACAGCAATGCGGCACCAATAGCAAAATCAATCCAGTCAGCCAAAGCGATTACACTTCAAGAGCTACCGACATCCAAGTTTAGCCCAGAGCCGGCCAATTCCGCCGAAGTGCTAGGGCCCCCAATGGAAACGGGTTTAGGGACTGGGCAAATGGACGAAGTAGCTAATTTTGACAGCAACAATGCTGTAATTGTGGGGTTTACGAATCCAGAAGCGCCTGTTTCAGAGACAGAGGAACTGCAAAGCCGGGGAATAGAGGATTTCTCCTTTACAACTTACCCCCTAGCAGCAGTAGAAGGTGCAACCCCAACAGGCGATCGCGAAGTCGGCCCAAGGCAAGACCACCCTTCAGAATTGGCTCAAGGAACGCCAGAAGCCTTGCCAACAGAAGTTCCTAGTGATTCTCAGCCAGAGGAAATACAACCAGAACAACCTCAAGATCGACCCCAAGGAGAGGGGGAGAGAGGGAGAGACATAGACATTCCCACCCTAGAAGAAACACCA
>NZ_CACA01000225.1:0-22649 GCF_000180455.1 Kamptonema sp. PCC 6506 | reverse complement strand
GGAAAGAAGGAAGAAGTTAGTTGTTAACAGTTAACAACTAACAACCAACGACTAACAACTAACAACTAACCACTAACCACTAACAAGGAAGAAAACCTATGACAATGACACCGATTAAGGCTCCTCCAATTGTTTCACTGCAAGCGCCTAAAGATGTTTCTATCGATCAGATAGAGGCAGAACTCAGCCAGATTTGGGAAAGCTACAGAGAAACTGGAGATAATGGGGATTTTCCGGTTGCTACTAGGGCAACAACCTTTACTTTTGTGGTTTATGAACCCGAAGAAACTCAGCAGTTATTAGCTGCTTTGGGATTTTACTTAGGCCCGATTGACGGCATTAGTGGCCCCTTAACTGCGGCGGGAGTGAGGGCGGCGCAAAAGGCTTATGGAATGCCGAGAACTGGTAAAACTAATGCAGAATTGCTGGAGAGACTGCGGGAAGATTTTACTAAGAAAAGCTTGAATGGCGGTCTTGAAGATGGGTCTGTGGCTGCTAGTAGTAGCTTAAATGCTAGCGGGACAGGTATAGCAGATGCGATCGCATCTGCTAATCCCTGTCGGATTATTGCCTTGTGTCCGACTGCGGGGGAAGATCGGGGCGTAACTGCTCAAGTTTCGGCTTACTGTCCCGTTCACAAGCGCAGTAGCAGTACGTTAATCTGCTGCGAATATATTACGCTCCGGGGAGCTGAGGCGGCTTTAGAACGGGTAAGCGGCATTGTTTCGGCTCTGATGATTGAGGATTTGCCGAAGTTTCTCTGGTGGAAGGCGACACCCGATGCGGATCTTGCTTTGTTCCAGCGGCTAGCTGCTGCTAGCAGTTCGGTGATTGTAGATTCTAGTTGCTTTGCTCAACCGGAAACAGAATTACTGGAAATGCAAAACCTCAAAGACCAGGGGATTCCCATTGCTGACCTCAATTGGCGTAGGCTGGCTCCGTGGCAGGAGTTGACTGCTGAGGCTTATGACCCACCGGAACGCCGTGCGGCAATTGGGGAAATTGACCGGGTGACGATTGATTATGAAAAGGGAAATTCTAGTCAAGCGCTAATGTTTTTGGGCTGGTTGGCTTCTCGCTTGCAGTGGCATCCGCTTTCTTCTCAACAGGAGGATGGCGACTACCAAATTAAGCGGGTTCAATTCGCAGGCCCCCAAGGTCGGCAGATAGAGGCGGAATTGGCTGCTATTCCTACTGCTGATACGGGTGACGTTCAGGGTGATTTAATTGCTCTGCGTTTGAATTCTACGAATGAGAAGGCTGACTGCGGTACGGTGCTTTGCTCGGAAACGGGGGGCTGTATGCGGATGGAGTCTCACGGTGGAGCTCAAACTGGCCGGATTAATCAGGTCACGCCATTATTTGACCAGCAGACGGAGCAGTTACTTTCTCAGCATTTACAGCGCTGGGGCCGGGATATGCTTTATGAGGAAAGTTTGGCGGTTACGGCTCAGATTCTCAAGTTGGTTAACGGTTAACGGTTAACTGTTAACTGTGAATTTCGATTAGGATGTTCAGGACTTACGCACCCAATCCAAAGAAACCGGGTTTTTTGACGAAAATACTTCGCCCTCACCCAAAGATTCTCTCAAAAACCCGGTTTCTGGAACCCTGAGCGTAAGTCCTAATGTTGTTAATTTAAGCCCGAATAAAAAAAGTCCAGCAAACTCTTGTGTTTGCTGGATTGAGTAGGCAGGAAACTTGGGGGATAAGAGTCTAGAACAGTTGTCAAGTAAGATTCTTATCTAGTAAGAAAATCAATTGCAGCTAGTGATGAAAAAGCAATTGTGCAGTGATTTTATTGCGGATATCCTCACCTGTTACTGCAACTACTTCGTTCTGACTATCTCTACTAGATAAAACATTTCTAGCAACTATTGATTACTTTAATCAAAGCTCTAGGCTCTATCAACAATTTCTTTGGCTTTATCTTTAAGGTCTTCTTTCAGGTGTATTACTGCTGCTTCATCCTGCTTGGCTTGACCTTCTAATTTATCTCTTTGGCTTCCCGTAACATCGCTAACGGCTTCCTGTATTTTGCCTTCGATATTTTTGGCAATTGCCTCAGCTCTATTTTCAATACTCATGACGGGTACCTTATACTTTCTATAACCTATCGTAAGAGTTAACAAACTTTGTTATCCTCCCCCTTTAGATAGATATGCTCCGATTGGCGACTATTCCGAAAGGGCAAGAGGTAGTTCGACAAGTTTGTTTTTAGATGACAAACCTGATTTGATGGTGATTTGAGATTTGGGTATGCCAAATTTTTTCGCCAGTAATTTGATTAATTCTTCATTGGCTTTGCCATCAATGGGAGGAGATTTCAGAGATATCTTGAAACTCCCGTCAGGTTCTTGCTGAATGTTTTGTTGTTTAGAGTTAGGTTTAACTTTGATTGTTAAGATTGCCATGTTATGCTGCACGGGTAATTGAATGGTCAAACATGGCTTGAGCTGCGGCTAAGTCGTAGGGAAATGGGGGTTTCATGGGGCGATAATCGCGCTCGTCTGCTTTTCCGTGACGTAAAACTGCGTTTACAAGTAAACAGGGTTCGCTGGTAAAGCTTAAGGCTCCGTGAGGAACTCCGGGGGGAATTGTGACAAGTGCGGGGATGCGATCGCTCAAAGGAATGTAGCGATATTTCCGGTTCTGTAATACGACTAACACAAAGTTACCGCGCACGACAAGGAGTTGGTCAGTTTGGAAGTGGTGAACGAATAAATCGTCGCGTGCATGGGGGGGAATTTGGACTAACATCGTTTCGTGGCTGGATTGGGGTGTGTAAAACTCAGCCATTCCCGATTTGATTGATTCTAAAACTCGGATTTCAACCTGCTTGATCAGACTCATGCGAAGTTCTCCTGAGATTAGATGAGTGGTTCTATGCCTATATTATAATTTAAAGATTTTTAAATTATTGTTAGCTCTATCACAATCTAGAGACAATTCATGGTATAGCAAGCGTGAGAATTTGGCAGCGAAACCGCCTGGGTTTGATAATCCAGGCGGAGTGGTGAACTTTTAACATCGCAGTAGGAATAGCGATGGTTGCAGAGGCTACGCCAAGCTATTTAAACTCAGGCGGCTACCATTTCCGGGTGTTCTATCCGAGTTCCTAAAACCTTGAGAAATTCAGCCAACCAGCTAGGATGGGCGGGCCAGGCGGGGGCGGTGACGAGATTGCCATCGACTACGGCATCGGTGACGGGAACTTCGGTATATTTGCCTCCGGCCCGGAGGACATCGGGGCTGCAAGCGGGGTAAGCTGTGCAGCGTTTGCCTTCGAGAACGCCGGCGGCGGCTAAGACTTGTAATCCGTGACAGATGGATGCGATCGGCTTGTTATTATTAGCAAAGTAGCGGGTAATTTGCAGCACTTTATCATTAAGGCGGATATATTCGGGGGCGCGACCTCCGGGTATAATTAAAGCATCGTAGTCAGAGGCATTGATGTCATCAAAATTGGCGTTTAATGTGAAGTTGTGACCGGGTTTTTCGCTATAAGTTTGGTCGCCTTCAAAGTCGTGGATGGCGGTGCGAATAGTTTGACCTGCACTTTTGCCGGGGCAAACTGCATGGACTGCGTGGCCGACCATTTGTAGTGCTTGGAATGGAACCATAACTTCGTAGTCTTCTACGTAGTCGCCGACTAGCATTAAGATTTTCTTTGCGGCCATGTTGATGACTCCTGATGATTTTAAGGGGATGGGGCAATTTTATAATAAAAAGAGCGATCGCTCTTTTTACAAGAATTTATTCTGCTGTATTTTTGGGGCTAATCTCGAAAGAAAGTCGCGATCTGTATAAGCAAATATCAAACTCCATAAAGAAGTTTACCTGTCCCAAGATTAGGGGGACATTAGTTGCCTGAGTCCAAGCAAATACCAGTTTTACGGGAGCAAAATTAGCAGATTTTGCTGATAAGACGAGTACGCGAGCTTCAAACAGAGCTAGGTTTCCTGTTAATTGTAATGAGGTTGTTAACTCTTCCCAAATAGCCCCAAGATCAAGCCCTAATTGGTAGGGTAACACATTAACAGTTGCTCCAGTATCGAGTAAACCCGTAGTGGTGATTGCTTGATTTTTATAGGTAAGAGTAATTGGGAGATAGGGTCTAAATCCCGCTTCTCCAAGTGAAGTATCAAAGCTAGTGAATGGGTAGGTTTGGGTGTTAGGCATGGTTGCTATTTTCTGTGGCCAGCACTTTTAGCATAATATTTGCTGCCTCAAAAGCATCGTAGGGTGAAGACACAGGATAGGACATTCCCTGTCTGAGTAAGTCGGATTCTTCTTGTGCTAATTCTGATACTAGACATTGTACAATGTGTAATTTTTCAGCACGGTTTAGTTTACTTAATAAGGGTAGTAGTTCGCTGATGGTCATAAGTTTAATCCTTTTCCTGTGGCAAAGACATAAATTGCATTGTTGCCATAACTGGATCTAAATTTGAAGATTCTTGAGAGTATACCTCATTCAGTTTTGATAAAATCTCCTCATTACTTTCCAGGCTGGGTTTTCCAACAGTTCCCCAAATATTGTAACATTCAATTCGTCTTTGAAAATTCTGATATTTACCAATACAAGTATTCAAAGGATCTAAGATGTTTTTACGTAGCCCTCGACCAATTGAATATTTTCGCTCTTTATGCTGAAACTTGGCGGTAATATCTACAAAATCAGTAATTGCTTCATAAACTATTTTGAGTTCATATAAAGATTCTGCCTTCGTAATTTTCACCGCCATAGTACGCAACTCACTACAAATAATCTTCGCTTCTTCTTGAGATAGCCGATGATCTCGATAGTAGTATCCTAAAATTTCCGCCATATATTGAGCGTGTTTTGCTGTATCTTGTATTCTATTTTGTGCTTCATCTATGGGAACCAAGAATTTATCTAGCAACATTTCATAAACGTACCGATCTCGCAAATTTGAATTAGAGATCATTTCTAACTCTTTCATTTTTTGCTCATGCTTATATTGTTGTTTACGAGCTGACTTTTCAACCATGCGATCGAATATACCCAAAGCTAATCCTACTGCTTGAAATGCGCTGTCCATAAGTAAGTTTCTCAATAATTACTGACAAAATTATGCTAGCATAATTCTCCGCTGATTTCAACTAATTATTGAAGTTTTCGTCAGCCAAGAATTTCAACATATTAGGTTACTAACTTATATTGCGTCTTGCTAATAAGCGCTCGCGTACTCCAATAGGGTTAAAACGCTTTTCTGCTTCCTGTCTAATTTCCGCAGCACGTTGTTGACGCATTAGAAGATAGGCATCAACTTCTGTTTGATGTCGTAAGTAATAGCCAATTACAGAATAAATATCGGACAATTGAAGTGATGGGTATTGATCCTTAATTTCTTCTGCTGAAGCTCCTTCAAGAAAAGCTGCGATCGCCGTATCTAAGGTGACGCGAGTTTTGCTAATGCGGACAGCACCATTTTCGTCAGTTATAAGGGGAATTGGCTCGGCAGTGGGAACAAGTAACATAATTGTTTCGGTATTAATTTAGATTAAAATTCTAGTATCAAGAACCATTATCACTCTAAATTACCGCAAAAAGTCTTGATATGTCAAGTCTCACTCCCTAGTCGCACTCTCGCAACCAAAATAGCGTTAAACTAGACAACAGATAGATTCCCTGGACTTATGACACTCTTTACGCTCCGCTCGCTCAACAAAGACTTTGGCATCAAAGAAATCTTAAAAGATGCCTCCTTTAGCCTAGATGAAGGCGATAAAGTCGGCCTGATTGGCACAAACGGCTCAGGTAAATCCACATTGCTCAAAATGATAGCTGGATTAGAACCCATTGATAGCGGCGAAGTCTGGGTTAATTCCGGTGCAAAAATAGCTTACTTACCTCAACAGCCAGATTTAGATGAAAATCATACTGTATTAGAACAAATCTTTGCCGACAGTGGCGAAAAAATGGCTGCTGTCCGCGAATATGAGGAAATTTCTGATAAATTAACTCATGGACATGGGGATACAGAAAAACTTATGGCGCGGCTTTCCATCGTTTTTCAACGTATGGAAGAACTCGGCGCTTTAGAACTAGAAACTAATGCTAAACTCATTCTGAGTAAATTAGGAATTGATGATTTTGAAGCCAAAATTAGCGACCTGTCTGGCGGCTATCGCAAGCGAATTGCCCTCGCAACGGCTTTGTTGTCAGAACCCGATGTATTACTAATGGATGAACCTACTAATCACCTCGATGCACTCTCTGTTGAGTGGTTGCAAAACTATTTAAATCGTTACCGAGGTGCATTATTACTGATCACCCACGATCGCTACTTTTTGGATCGCGTAACTAATCGGATTTTAGAAATAGATCGCGGAGATCTTTATGCTTACTCTGGTAACTATGCTTACTACTTAGAAAAAAAAGCTGCCGCTGAAGAATCAGCAAGTAGTACGCAGCGTAAGTATAAAGGCGTATTACGGCGAGAATTGGAATGGTTAAAAAAAGGGCCGAAAGCTCGAAGTACCAAGCAAAAAGCCCGGATAGATCGCATTCGGGAAATGCAAGAACAGGAGTTCAAAAAAGCTCAGGGAAAGGTTGATATTTCTACTGCTGGTCGTCGCATTGGTAAGAAAGTTGTTGAGCTTACAAATATCTGTAAAGGCTACAACGATCGCACCTTAATTAAAGACTTTACCTACAATTTTACTCCAGAAGATCGCATCGGCATTATTGGTAGTAATGGTGCTGGAAAATCTACTCTGATGGACATTATTACCGGACGGGTAAAGCCAGATTCGGGTAAGGTAGAAATTGGTTCTACTATCCATATTGGGTATTTCGATCAGCACTCAGACGATCTACTGATGAATGAAGATCAACGAGTAATTGAATATCTGAAAAGTGTAGCAGAATTAGTGACAACCGCAGATGGTAGTATTATTACTGCTTCGCAAATGTTAGAGCGATTTTTGTTTGAACCTAATCAACAATATGCGCCGATTCATAAACTATCTGGCGGTGAAAGGCGGCGGTTATTTTTGTTACGGGTGTTGATGAGTGCGCCGAATTTGTTAATTTTAGATGAACCAACAAATGATTTAGATGTGCAAACTTTGGCGGTACTAGAAGACTATCTCGAAGATTTTAATGGTTGTGTAATTGTAGTATCCCACGATCGCTATTTTCTTGACCGCACAATTGATATGGTTTTCGCTTTTGAACCGGGGGGGACTCTGCGCTTATATCCCGGCAATTATTCAATCTATTTAGATTATAAAAAGCAGGAGGAAGAAACTGAAGCTAAACTTTTAGCATCTCAAGTTAAGGACTCAAAGCAGAAATCAGGAACAGCGGTTTCTGCATCTATAACAACGGCTAAAACTGGCAAGCTTTCCTTTAAAGAAAAGCGTGAATATGAGAAACTAGAGATTGAAATTCCCCAAATGGAAGCGGAAAAAGCAGAAATTGAAAAGGTACTTTATCAAAATCCTCCTGGTGGTTTCACTGAGGTACAAAAACTTTCCGATCGTTTAGCCGAATTAACCCACGCGATTGAGATTGGTACTGAACGTTGGTTAGAATTAGCGGAACGGGTAAATTAGGGTTGTTTTATAATTGCTAATTGCTAATTGGGGTACACTTTGCGTAACGCCGCCATCTTGGCGGTAAAGTCACCGCCAAGATGGCGGCGTTACGGATATTTTTAAGTAAAATTATGGAATAATAAAACAGAAGACAAGCAAAATGCTTGCCTCATCAAGTAATACCAAATCCGATGATAAAACTATCTTTTCTTGGCGATGGGAAATCGCATCTTGACAAACAAAGTCCGCTAATGCGGACTCAAAAAAAGGAAAGCAATAAAACCGGATTTGGTATAATTTGCAATCTAGAAACCGTTGCGTCCCCAAACTACCATCGAAATCGAGAACGTGAATACAACGGTAAGTCCAACCCAACCTAGTGAAAGAATATCCATAGCAGTGCTTTAAAAAAGGTACAAAATGACTTCAATTCTAGATTATATTTCACTTTGAGCCATCTACAGCATTAGCCCATTGTGAATGATTCCTCAAACTTTAGCACCGCAGAACGGTTAGAATCTCTGAAAGCAGGTACTCTAGCGGCGTTGTCGCTACTGTTAGCCTTTGTCCTTGTGGCGATCGCGAACAATATCATACTACCAAACTGGGAAGCCCTAACGAGACTGCAAACCACAGCGATTGACTTAAACTTAGTAGTAAGATGTGCGATCGCCTCTATTTCCGGTTTTCTCTTCGGTGTCACCTACCGCTACGCCATCCGCCGCGACACTAACCCGCAACTCAAAGCTGGTGTAGTATTAGCCTTCGGACTGGTGCGGGGATTAGCCCAGGTAGATGTAGAATTATCGGGTCATACTAGCATCTTACTTGCCAAAAATATCGGGTTTTATGCTGCGCTGGCGTTGGAAAGTATGCTGATGTTTGCGATCGCTGCCATTGTTCTAGATTTTACCATCCAACGCCATTGGATCGAACCCTTCAACTCAAACTAAACTCATCAATAGTTTGATTGACAAAAAGCTGATTCCGATCTACTGCTGAGAATACCTTATTATTGGTGCGATCGCTAACAACACACTGACCAACTAATTGTGCCACATCTGCACGGTGGATCATCCCAGAAATTTGATAATCCTCAGTCAAAACCCCATTACCCGTAGCAGGTTCAGACTTCAATCCCCCTGGACGAATAATAGTATAAATCAATCCACTTGCAATCAGATGCTTTTCTGCCTTTTCTTTCTCCACCAAAACAGGCCCTAAAGTTTCCAAAGCTTGAGGCGATAAAGCTACCACACTATTGCCACTACCAATAGAAGAAACTAAAATAAACTTTTGCACTCCCGCTTTTACCGCCGCATCAATTAAATTCTTATTACCCAAATAATCCGCCCTTTCCCCATCTTTTGGCAAACCACCAATCGTACTAATTACAGTAGAAATAGACTCGCCGTTACTCATCGCTGCTTCGACAGCGACAGCATCTAAAGCATCGCCAATTGCTACTTTAATACCCATCGCCTCTAATTCATTGCGACTATCAGATGAACGCAAAATTGCTTTCACATTTATCTGTTTCGAGGTCAGATATTTAGCAATTTCTCGCCCAACTCCTCGACTCGCACCCGCTAAAAAAACGTAAGATTTAGACACGATCGTTAATCCTTTTAATCTTCAAACTTAAGACATTCTGCCACAATTAGAGTATCAAAGTCAAACCATCAAACGATATAGAAATCCTAAATGAATCGTAAATTTTTTACCCCACCCCAACCCTCCCCTTGCTAAGGGGAGGGAGTAAGAAATTCACAAATGATTTAGGATTGCTATAGATAACTAAAGCCTTCCTCCTTCTTCCTTCTTCCTTCTTCCTTCTTCCTATCTTTTCCTAGCCACTATCACCACCCAAGACTGATCTGCACAAGGCAAACCAGGGGGACGATAATAATGCTTAATAATATCAAATTCTGCTTGCTCTAAACAGGGAGCCAAAGTTTCATATTCCCACGCTACAGTATAGCGCTTACCAGACGGTCGCACATCGTAACCATCCCAACTTCCCCGACACATAGACATCACAATTACACCCGCAGGAACTAAAGATTTGTGAAAATCCTTTAACACCTTTACCATGAGATTGCGAGGGACATGAATGAGAGAAGCATTAGCAAAAATACCATCAAAAGTTGCCAGAGGCAAATCAAGATTAAAAAAAGATTGTTGCCAAACTTCGCAACCAGATAACTCTTTTGCCATCTCCACAAAAGCAGGCGTAGCATCCAAACCAAATGCCATATTTCCTTGACTTTTAAACCACACTAAATCGCGTCCTGGCCCGCAGCCTACATCCAGAATTTTACCAGGATTTCGGGGCATGGCGGCCACCAAAGCATTCCGATTTTGGGATACATCATGGTTCCAAGTCCCATCGCGGAAAGATATAGCCGTTAGCTGGTACTCTGCGATAGTAACTATCTCGCGTTCTTCCACTATTCCTCCACCACTACACTTTTCTACCAGTAAGCAAATAAGTAGTCATTTCGCCCTTACCTTTCACCTGAATTATACCACGCTCTTCAAATAAATATTTATTTTGCAACAAATAATAAGTTGAAGCACTGACTTGAATTTTACCGGGAATTCCCTGGGATTCCATGCGAGAAGCAGTATTTACTGCATCTCCCCATAGATCGTAAATAAACTTTTTAGTACCAATTACACCAGCAACAACAGGGCCAGAATTAATCCCTATTCGGATATTTAGTGGTTTGCCACATTCAATGCTAAATCTTACTATTTCCTGCTGCATATCAAGAGCCATCTCAGCAATCGCTTCTGCGTGGTCTGGGTGTGGCACTGGTAGACCAGCAGCTACCATATAATTATCGCCTATCGTCTTAATTTTTTCCAAACAATACTTTTCACTCAACTCATCAAACGCTGAAAATATCTTGTTCAGCAAATCCACCAATTCTTGAGGAGAAACTCGCGATGATATTTCCGTAAATCCAACAATATCAGCAAAAAGAATCGTCACGTCTGCAAACCCATCAGCAATATTACTTTGTCCTTGCTTCAACCGTTCAGCAATCGGCTCTGGCAATATATTTAGCAATAAACGTTCTGACTTTTCTTGCTCAGAACGTAATATTTCTTCGGCTTTTTTTCGCTGATTAATTTCTTGATATACTCTATTAAACATCTGGTTAAATGCTTCCATCACCTCCCCTAGTTCATCTTTACGCTTGACGGATAAAGAGTAAAAGTCAGGTTTGCTCTCATTTTTGCTTAAGGCATCTCCCGCAGCAATTAAGTCATCTCTAAGTCTCAGTATCGGCGCAATTACTGTAATCCCTAATACAACCATTGTGCCAGAAGTAACAAAAATAGATATAATCAAAACCAAACCAGCAATTCGGAGAGTAAATGCGTATAATTCCTGTTGAACTGAGGTAGCATCGTGACGGACGATCAAGATATAGTTTCCTCCCAAATGGAGATTTGTCCAAGCAACATCATATCTAAAACCATCTCGGCTGCGCCTGCGTAAAATTTTAGCATTTTTGAGTTCTGAAAAAGAAATTTCTGGTGCTTCGCCTAATGTATCGATCGGTTCACCGTTAACCTTATAAATTGCTATTCCTGAAATTATGTTAGAATTAGTGATAATATTTTTAACTTTTGTCCGAAAAAGATCGCGATCGGACATATCTGTTTTTGTCAAGACCACTAGGGAGTTAATACTTGCATTAGAAACTTGCTCTAGTTGTAACAAAAGCTCATCTTCTCGGCGGAAATAAGAGGGAACCAGAATAATAAGTTCAATAATAATCAGGCTAACAAATACCCAGAAAGTTACTCGCAGAGACAAGCGGGCTTTGAAGGAACCTAATAGAGTTAAAATCCGAGGCTTCATAAAATTGACTCAAACCAGTACATCGCAAAGTAATCTGCCAGTCAGCAGATAAGTAACCATCTCTCCCTTCCCTTTTACATTGATATTTCCTCGCGGTTCTAACTGATATTTATGTTTCAAAAGATTGTAGGTTGATTCTGTTACTTGGATTGCCCCTGGAATTCCGTGAGATTCCATGCGGGAAGCAGTATTTACAGCATCACCCCACAGGTCATAAATGAATTTCTTAGTACCAATAACTCCCGCGATCGCAGCTCCAGTATTAATCCCAATCCGAATATTAATTTCCATATTATACTTAGCATTAAAGTGCGCCACTTCTTGCTGCATATCTAAGGCTATTTCTGCAATACTTTCAGCGTGATCGTTGCGGGGTTCGGGGAGACCGCCGACTACCATGTAAGCATCTCCAATCGTCTTAATTTTCTCCAATCCGTGCCGTCCAGTTAGCTGGTCAAATGCTGAAAAAATTTCGTTTAGCAACTTAACCAACTCTTCAGGAGATACCTGCTGGGAAAGCTTGGTAAATCCTACTATATCAGCAAATAGAATTGTTACTTCTGCAAACCCATCGGCAATGCTGCTTTGACCATTTTTCAACTTAGTCGCAATCGGTTCTGGTAAGATACTAAGCAACAAGCGGTCAGATTTTTCTTGTTCCTTAACCACCTCTTCATTAGCCTGCTGTAATTGAGCTGTGCGTTCCCTAACGCGCCTCTCTAACTCCTTGGCATCTTGACGCAATCTACGAACAGCTAAAGTTAATCCAGTTATGCCTAAAAAGGAAATTCCTGCTAATATTAAAAACAGGGTGCGAAGACCAGCACGAGTTTGGTTAGTGGGTCGATCGAGAGGTTGAGTAATCTCTAAAATCCCCCGTACATCCCCCACCTTCCAGTCAGTTTTTGGGCTCTCTGGATGAGTGTTATGACAAGTAACGCAGCTAGGCTTCATTAGGTCTGCTTCTGCATATCGAAATGATGGTTTCCCCCGAAATTCCTCAAGGCGAAAAAATTGCTCCTTCGGATGTTCTTTTAAATAATTAAGTGCCTCTCGCTCAAAATCATCTTTCGGGCCCCCTTGTTTTCGGCGTGAGGGAAAAGGATAGTCGCTATAGAGGCGGACTGACATTTCTGGATGGTTTTCACCCAACTGCTTGCCTAGTTCAATCAGGAAAGTTACGGGTACGGGAATTGCTCCTTTTTTCAAAGTATAATCGTGGGTGACGGTAATTCCCTCACGACCTGCGAGACGGCTGACGACATCAGAACTGTAAAGAGTACGGGATTCTTTAATCGCCTCAGCATAGAGGGAGGCATTTTGGAGTGCTTGGGATTTAATCAGGTTCGACGACAGACTCGACATATTCGCCATTGCTACCCCCACGCCTACTGAGAACAAAATTGTCAGACCAAGGATAATTTGCCTGTAGAACAGGGTTTTAAAGGCGTTCCAGGTTTGAGAAGTTAACTGGCGCATGATATCCCCAACTAAAAGAGTCGATCTTTCTCTTACTTTCCCAATATTTTTAGCTTTTCCGTGAAACTAGGCACAATTGTAACTCTTAACTCGGCTGTTAGCAGTGTGGCGCTCGAATTTTGCCTTCCTCAGCTAGAATACCGATAGTCTATTTTGGAAGCAATCGTGAGTTCTGATATTAATTCCCTCTCTACAGACAACTCTATATTTCCCGGAGAAGTTTTTGCGAATACTGCTGATTTTGACAAGGGAATGCGGCAACTTTTGCCTCGGTACGATGAAATGCTGGATGTGTTAGTTCGCTGTATCGCTAATACTAATCAGCGGATTTTAGAATTAGGCTGTGGTACAGGGGAACTGAGTTTAAAATTGCTTCGCTGCTACCCCTATACTCAGATAATTGCTGTAGATTACTCGCCGCGTATGCTTCGGTTTGCTAAGGCTAAAATTGAAGCAGCAGGTTTTGCAGATAGATGGGTGGGGATAGAGTTAGATTTTGGCGAGTGGGCAAATAATTATTGCGATCTCTCCTCTTACTTAAAAATGACACTTGACAATAAATTTAATGCCTGTGTTTCATCTCTGGCAATTCACCATCTCCAGGATGAGATGAAGTCTAAGTTATTCTACCGTATTCGCGAAAGTTTAATTTCTGGTGGCTGTTTTTGGAATGCTGACCCGATTCTTGCAGAATCTGCGATCGCGGCAGATATTTATCAAGCTGTGCGGGAAGATTGGGCTGTTCAACAGCTCACAACGCTAACAGAAATTCGCGCTCGGATTGGAAATAGTATCCCTCATGGTTATTCTAATCCCGATCGGTTGGCTACATTGTCGGTACATTTAGAGATGTTGATAAAAGCAGGATTCGATCCGGTGGCAGTGCCTTGGAAATATTATGGATTAGCCGTATTTGGCGGCTGGGTGAAATAAATTTTTTCCAGGTTCGTCCGGTAGGAAGATGTAATTTTTGGCGATCGCCCTAATTCTAGAAATAGAGGACTTACGCAAAATATCTTTAACACTGCCATCTTGACGGCGTTACATGAATCGTGCGTAAGTCCTAAAATAGATACGATCTCCCCATCTAACTTGCAGGTTTTAGGAAATATATCGTGCTTCCCAACAAAGACAAAACAGAGAAAAGTAAACCGCCGACTGATGAGGAAGATCGGCAGGTGACAACATCTGAATCTGAAGAAGAACTTGAGAAAAAAGCCATAGAAGAATATCAAAAACTCGGCCCAGAAGGGGATAATTCGGTGGATATTATCCAAAGGCCTTGATTCCTATGAAAATGGGAGATTGTGGAATATTGAAAGGCTAAAAACCCCAAAATTTACTTGTTTTTTAACTTTTGCTTTTTAATGTTTAATTTCTAAATGTTCCCATCCTTGGTAGCCGAAATTAAAAATTTCAGGATGCAGTATTTCTGCTAAAATTTCCAAAGAATCTACCAGTCTTGGCCCTGGACGGTTAAAGTAAGAATTACCATCAGTGATGTAAACTTTTCCAGTTTGAACAGCTTGCAAAGTTTCCCATTCTGTGTATTTAAGCATTTCCATTGCTTCTATCCGAGTGCGGTTTAAATCAAAGCCGCAAGGCATGAAAATAATCACATCTGGATTAGCCTTAACCAGAGATTCCCATTGCAACCAAGGTGAATGTTGACCTACAATCCCAAATAAAGAATTCCCTCCAGCCATTGTCACTAATTCGGGAATCCAATTACCAGCGGCCATTAATGGTTCAATCCACTCAATACAAGCCACTGTGGGAATATTGCTATTAACCTGCTGGGAAAAGGTAGAAGTAATAGCGTCAACGCGGGATTTTAATTGTTCAATTGCACTTTTTCCATCAACGCCTATGATATCAGCAACTCGCTGAATATCTGTCCAAACTTCTGCGAGTAAATTAGGCTGCAAAGAAATAATTTCAGGTTTGCTATTTACCAGCGTACTAACTGCTTGTTCTACTTCTACTAAGGAACAGGCACAAACTTCACACTGAGCTTGTGTGAGAATATGAGTAGGCTGCAATTGTTCTAGAGTTTCTATTTCTACTTTATAGACGCTGAGAGCATTTTCCAATAATTCTGTCACGCGGTTGTGAATTTCCCCGCTAGTACCTTCGGGATTAAATTTAGGTTGGGTACAAATTGGTAGCTGTTGGATTTCTGGGGGATAGTCGCATTCATGGGAACGGCCTACAATAGAACCAGTTAATCCTAATATTTGTAAAATTTCTGTTGCACTAGGAATTAAGGATACAATTCTTAAGTCGGTCATGGTAATTGGTAATTGGTAATGGCTAATGGCTGAAAAATTTTCCTCTTCTCTCCTTATTTGTTGTATTTAATATTCAAGGTTAACTTTTACACTTTTAGTTTTTTAATAGCTTGTAAATCGTGCCAAGCTTGTATTAAATTACCTTGCATCAGCGCTGCTACACCATTTAGAACTTGAATTTCTGGTTGATTCGGGTTGAGAACTAAAGCAGCTTTTAAAGCAGCTTGAGCCGCTTTAGGCTGCCAATTGTAGATATGAACAAATGCGAGATAACCATAAGCATTGGGGTTTTTAGAGTCCAACTGGGTTACTCGTTCCAAAGCTGCGATCGCCCCATCTACTTTTTGCTGTAATACTCTAGAAAATGCCACTGCATAAGCCCATTCTACATTATCGGGTTCTAGCTTCATTCTATATTCTAATGCCTGTTCTGCCTGAATGGTGTAATCCTGAATTGGATCGTACTGATTAATCCGCCCAATCTGCTCAAAAACTGGTTCTAATCCTTTTATTCCTTGGGGTAAATTAACCGCCATCATCCTTAGCTGAGTCACGAAATCTAATTCAGGTACGGTCGAATTAGCAAGGGATTTTTGAGTAGGTTTCGTAGATAATATCTCAAGATTCTTGGAATCTTTTACTCCTGATAACTGAGTCTGGGAATTGCTTGGAGAACTATTTTCTGTGCTTTTTCGCTCAATTATAATACTAGCATTTGGTACATTTATAGAATAAGCATTGCCAGTTTCTCGATTAATATAGGTAGCTTCTAGCTGATAAGTTCCAGACTCAATATTAAGAGGAGAAAACATTGCCATTCTTTCAATTACTTTAAACCCAATAGCAAATTGCTCCGGCTTTAAAAAGCCGCGATGTAACTCTCCACTGCCTATAGCGTGATCGTGTATAAACTTTGATATAGGTATTGAATAATTTGTGCTATTAGATTGTTGATTTTTCCAGGTAATCAGCACTAAACCAGACTGCAATTGTTCCCAAGGCCCTGACCATTCATAAGTAACGGGAATCGGTACTCCTGGCAGAGATCGATCGGGTACAATTACTCGTTCTAATCTGACTTGCGATCGCCGATCTGCTAAAGGCTGAATCTCGACAGGTAACAAGCGTTTATGATAAAGATTTAAGGTAGTATTGTCTGGTAATAGCCAAGTTTTCTGTAATTGGAAATCTAAGCTTTTATCAATAGTTGAAACAATTGCAACTTGAGCTTTTTTAATGCGTTTGCGAATTGAACCTTGTTCGCCAGTTTTAGTTATAAACCAAGATAGAGAGCGCACATCTTGAGGTACTTGTTCTAATTTTGTTCCTACCTGACGGCCGTAAACTTGGAAATTTTCTAGGGCCCCGAAGTAGTTTAAATTGTGCTGGTTTATCTCTGGTGTTGAGGGCAAGACTCCCAAGGTTGAGCGTAAATAAGGTGCTGTTTGAATAATTTCTGAGATTACTTCTTGGTGGGGCCATTCTTTGCCCAATTTCGCTTGATATTGAGCAGCAGGACTGAGAAACTGTGTTAGAACATTTCCTAAATTACCTCCTATTGGCCAGATGTTTAAAAACATCAGTATCATTGCTAAGCCTACTGTATAAAAACGAATTAATAGACCCCAGCGGCGCGGCCATAGTGTTAGACAGTATGCTAAGAAAATTGATAATACTGGCAAGTATGGTAAAACATAGCGAGCATCTTTATTAATATTGAGTGAACTAATTAAATAGGCTCCGCCCCAAAAAACTGCTAGCCAAGTCAGAGAATGAAATATGGGCGATTGTAAGTTGGAAATTGGAGAATTTTTTTTGATACCTTTGTGTAATTTTAAATGTCTAATTGTATAGAGGATTAATCCTACTAATGGAAAGAGTAACAGCGGCCAGGAAACTTGATCTGGTAGTTTATTCCAATAGTAAATCCAAGCATCTAAAGTATTGAGACCTGGATCTCCTTCTGCAATCGCGGAGTCTATTGTTGCTCGCTTTCCCGCTGTTAGCATCAGCAACCAATTGGTTTTTGCCCAAGGGCCAAAAATGATTGCGGAAAGTAATAAACTACCTACTAGCTGAGTTAATTTAACCCAGGCGTGTTGTCTGATTGTTGCTATCCCCAGCCAAACTAGGGGAGTAAACAGAAAGAGTACGGCGGTGTGCTTTACTAAAATAGCTAAGCCAAAAGATAGCCCAAATGCGATCGCCCACAATAAAGAAGCTGCCGATTTTAAATTAGGAATTATCCCCCGTTCCCCTGCACCCCTGCACCCCTGCACCCCTGCACCCCTTCTTCCCATCTCCCCTGTTGCTTTCCACATTGTTAGACAATAAAAGCTCAAAGTTACAGCCGCAGTTAGGGGATAGTCGAGTAAAAATTGCAGGCGAAAGCGATAAAGTGCGGGGAAAAGTAGGGATAGTACGGCGGCCCACAGACCTACTTGGTGGTTAAATAACTGGCGACCCAAACCATAAACTGAAGCGAGTAGTATCCCGCTGAAGAGTAAATGAACGAGAGTGGCGCGATCGCTCCCTAGACCAAAGAGATTGAGAAAGGGGACAGTTAAGATGTAAGTTAAGGGGGGAATTTTGGATGAGAGCAGCCAAAAATTTGTCCACCACTCGCCAGAAAGCCATTGGGGATGTTGTAACACTCGCCAGTAGTTCAAGGTACCTGTCAGGTATTCTGCCTGATCCCAAGCGGGTACGGAGCGGTCTAGGGCAAACCAGAGGCGATCGCTTGCCGCAGCTATTAGCCATATAATTGCTAGGGGAAGGAGGCTTCTGTACCCTTTGTCCTCGTGTTTTTCAGCCATTGTGATTTGAGATTTTAGACTCTTGATTGTAGATTACAGGCTGGCAGGTTCCTCCCCTCAAAATTTTTTGGAAAATTACTTGCCAAATTTAGATAGAGTCTGTTATTATAGTAAAGCGCGAAAAAAACGCCGGGATAGCTCAGTTGGTAGAGCAGAGGACTGAAAATCCTCGTGTCCCGGGTTCAAGTCCCGGTCCTGGCATCTCTAAACCTCTTACACTGTAAGAGGTTTAGTCGTTTTTATAGGTGCGCTGCACATCACAAAATTAGGCCATTTTGACGTGCAGTTGACGTGCAAGTGTCATTTTTAGGCAAAAAAGTGTCATTCCGGTACTATGTGCGTAAGCCCTAAATTACCAAGTAGCAAGTAGCAAGTAGCAATTACCAATTACCAATTACCAATTACCAATTACCATTCCTACCTATGTCTTCTGAAGTAATTTTGCGATCGGCGGTGCGGAGTGATGTACCTGTACTTTTTGATTTGATTAAGGCGTTAGCGGAATACGAAAAGTTGTCTCATCTTGTTACTGGTGATGCGGCAACATTGGAAACTCATTTATTTGGGACTCCCACTTATGCTGAGGTGATTTTAGCAGATATAGGGGGTAAAGTTGTGGGTTGGGCGCTATTTTTTCATAACTATTCTACATTTTTAACTAAGCCAGGAATCTATTTAGAAGATTTGTTTGTGTTGCCAGAATATCGAGGGCAAGGTATTGGTAAATCTTTAATTGCTTATTTGGCTAAATTGGGAGTTGAACGCGGTTGTGGACGTTTGGAGTGGAGTGTTTTGGATTGGAATGAGAATGCGATCGCATTTTACAAAGGTATTGGGGCCGATGTTTTACCGGATTGGCGAATTTGTCGGGTTACGGGAGAAAGTCTTGTGAGTTTGGCCTCACGGTAATCATCATTGGGATGATGAAACACCTAACCCCTAGCCCCCTTCCCTACAAAGGGGGAGAAAGGGAAAAACGGAGAAAGGGAGAAACAGAGAAACGGAGAAAGAAAGCAAGAAAGAAAGAAAGAAAGAAAGAAAGAAAGAAAGAAAGAAAGAAAGAAATTTTCCCTCTCCCCTCGCAGAGGAGGGGGTAGGGGGGAGTGGTCAAATGATTGTATTATTGAGTTAAACAAGAGGAAATTAATTATGACTATTTGGGTAAATGAACAAATCGATCCGTCGGGCCTTCTTTATTCTTGTATTGCTTGCGTTGATGAGATTCAAGCAAAGGAGTGTCACGAGTCTTTTGAGAAGAATTTGACGGAGTTGCAAAAAACACAAGGTTGGACTGCTAGATTGCGGACTGTTGATTCTTGGGATGAAGTGCCTGTTAATTCTTTGAAGTTGGATTGAATTCAAGGTAAATATATGGTCTGAAATTTTATTTGCGGCGTGGCTATTTGAGGCTAATTGAACGGATCATCTCGTATTGTCCGTGTTTTTCTGTTGTTTGTGGACTGTGGCATAATATTATTTAATCTTGGGTAATTCCTGTAGAAATTACCAATTACCTATTACCTTTAGTAGGTAATTTGTTCAGATTGATAAGCAGGAGGCTCTATATGAATCAAAATTCTAGCAGGGTTGAATCTTGCTTGCAAGCGCTCTTCTACTATTTCTGTAATTAAATGAGCATTCTCCACATCTTTTGCCTCAACAATCAAGTGCATTTCAATAAATATTTGACGACCGATCGCACCGCGAGAAGCGATAGAGTGACAGTTGACAACACCTGGCACTTCCATAACGATCGCCTGAATAGTCTCCGGCGGTATTGCCATTTCATCTACCAGCAAAGGTAAATTTTCTTTGAAAACTTGCCAGCCGCTTTTAAATACCAACAAGGCTACCGGAAAAGCTAAAATCACATCCAGAGATTGCAATTGAGGTAGATTCCAGACCTCGCCTTGCCACACCCCAATCAACCCGCCTATTACCATAATAGTTACCCAAACATCACTCATGGTGTGTTGAGCATCAGCTATTAAAATAGCGCTGCCATTGCGTTGACCAACTTTGCGCTCGTAGAAGGCAACAAAAATATTGATCCCTAGTACAATTAGCAACATCCACAATTCTGTGGGAGATATTTTCGCAGGTTTGCCACCAGAAACCAGTCTTTCAAATGCAGTGCTGAGAATTTCAAAGCAGGCAATTACTAGAAAAGCCGCGATCGCTAGAGCCCCTACGGAATCGAATTTTTGGTGTCCATAAGGGTGTTCGCGGTCTGGTTGCGGAGCCGCAAAATGATTCACCGTCAGTCCTAAAATATTGTTAGCACTATCGGTAACGCTATGTAAAGCATCTGCCATTAAACTGAGGGAACCTGTCAGCCAACCCACCACAGCTTTGATGGTCAATACCACCAAATTCAGCACTAGGGTGATGATTAAAACCTTGCGGACTTCAGAACGGTTGTCAGCAGCCATAACATCTCCTTAGTTTACGATTAAGTCTTATGGCTTCTAGTTTAAAGGTAACAGTACTAAAAATAGGTTAAGAGCTTTAAGGTTTAAAGACTAAAGTTCTAGTTGAGTTGGTGGTTTCTCTGGAGCTTATTGAGAATATTTTTAATTGTTAGGGATTGTGGTGCAGAATTTTGGTAGAAAACTTTTGCAAAGTTGACTATATATTCTAGCATTAAATCAGTATGTTAAATTTTTTGACCTATGTCTCTTGCTCAACTGACGCTGAATTTAATCGAGGGTTCTGTCACTTTTAGCTTCACCCCTCAAGCTGCGCGAGAATTGGAAAGTGCGATCGCCACCTTAATGCAAAGTCTGAAAGCTGCTGCTGCTAGCAAACCATCGACTGGTGCGGGTAAAGCTGCACCCCAAAAGCCTATGGAATATCGCTATACAGGAGATGTCTTTCTTGAGATTTTCTGCAATCCCAATATTTGGCCGAGTCCCTTCGCTGCCAAAGTGCTGATTACACTGCGGGACGATCGCATCCGCATTACTACAGAAGCGGAACTCACCCGCCTGATAGAGGATTTAAACCAGTATCTAGAATCGTGAGTAATCTAAGTGGGCGATCGCGCCCAACTCACTGGCCGATGAAACCCGATCGGCAATCCCGTCCAATTAACACTCCCACCCCGATCGGATGACTTTAATTTTCTATTTTTGAGTATTATAGTTCTCAACATAAGGTAGGGGATCTGTTAATCCCAATTCTTCAAAGGCGGCGACGCGCAAGCGGCAGGAATCGCAAAGGCCACAAGCAAGTTCACCACCAGCGTAACAAGACCAAGTTTTTTCCCAAGGTACGCCTAAATGATTGCCTAATTTAATTATTTCTGTCTTTTTTAGGTCAATCAATGGTGTTAAAATAGATATAGGATTGCCTTCTCTTCCCTGTTTTGTTCCTAAGCGAAATACTTCTTGCATGGCTTGGATATAATCAGGGCGGCAGTCTGGATAACCCGAATAATCTAAGGCGTTAACGCCGATGTAAATGCGATCGGCATTGAGAGTTTCCGCCCAGGCGAGGGCAAAACTTAGAAAAATTGTATTGCGAGCGGGGACGTAGGTGATCGGGATGCTCTCGGACATTTGAGCGAGGGTGCGATCGCGCGGAAAATCAATTTTATTATCCGTTAATGCCGATCCACCCCACAGGCTAAGATCGAAGGATACGACTTGATGTTTGACAACGCCTGCGGAAAGTGCGATCGCCTTCGCTGACTCCAACTCCCGCAGATGTCGCTGCTGGTAGTCGAAGGAAATAGTATAACTTTCGCACCCATCTGCTTGAGCTTGGTACAAAACTGTAGAAGAGTCCAATCCTCCCGACAATAAAACTACTGCTTTCACTGCGAGCAACCTCAATCAAATAAGTTTCTATAGTATTGTAAAAATTAAAACGTCAATCACCTAGAAATTAGCTTTAAGTTTTTTCTAATTGAAACAATCTCCTACCTCAAATCCTTCAACTTCCCCTCTTTCTTAAGATATTTTAAAGAATTATGGGAAGATTGTGCATAAAACTTAGCACTTATTGTAAAAATACTTCATGTTTCCTAAGAAAGATTTTCGTTAAGCTATAAAGTGAGACAAAAAGAGGCTTGGAGGCTCAACTCGCATGACAGCTATTTATTCAAGAGTTGAATTAAGTAAACCGCGCTGGCAAACAATTGTTATTTTTACATTAGCTTTTTGGCTCAGCGGCAGCTTAATTTTGGATTTGGTAATTATGCCTAGTCTGTACGTTTCTGGTACGATCAATTCCTCTGGGTTTGCCACAGCAGGGAATATGATGTTTTGGGCATTTAACCGCGTTGAGTTGCTTTGTGCAGCTTTGGGGATGACAGGTATTATGGTTTTGAGCAATTCGTCAACTGACTTCGGCAAAGGGAGTCGCACTGCAATTTTATTATCTTTTGTTCTTCTGGCGATCGCATTGCTCGATACTTACGCTTTGACTCCTCAGATGACTGCTTTAGGAGCCCATCTGAATTTGTTTGAACCTGTTGTAGAGGTTCCTTCGCAAATGAATCTGCTGCACCAAAGTTATTTTGGGTTGGAAGCAGTTAAGTTAGCCGCTGGTGCTATGCTGCTTAGCTGGTGCTATCGGCATCATGCTTAAATTGGTTAGAAGGGACTAGGGGCT
>NZ_CACA01000226.1:0-7956 GCF_000180455.1 Kamptonema sp. PCC 6506 | reverse complement strand
GTTAGACTCTGCGCCACCTGCGGCCATCTCTATTAATTAGCTGTTCTGCTTCCGCCGGCTCCCAAGTACCCGCCTCGTATTGGGGAACGAGAGATGGGTCAGTGGGAGTCTCCCAAGCCGTAAGTGCCGGCGTGACCAAACGCCACGCTTCCTCTACTTCATCAGCACGGGTGAACAAAGTTTGGTCTCCCAGCATACAATCCACCAACAATCTGTCGTAAGCGTCGGAAGAAGTGACTCCAAAGGAAGAACCGTAGCTAAAATCCATATCCACTGTGCGCGTCCGCAAATCTGGCCCGGGCCTTTTACCCTCAAAGCGTAGCGAAATTCCCTCATTGGGGTAAACCCGCATTGTTAGGACGTTGGGACTAGCTTGCTGCGCCGCCGACTGAAAAATCAGCAGGGGTACTTCCCGAAACTGGATGGCAATTTCGCTGATTTTCTTCGGCAATCGCTTCCCAGTTCGTAGATAGAAAGGAACGCCTTGCCATCTCCAGTTATCCACCATAAACTTCATCGCCACGTAGGTAGGCGTTCCCGAATTGGGATCTACCCCTGGTTCCTCCCGATAACCGGGGACAGGTTTGCCCTTCATCCAGCCAGCAGAATATTGACCGCGAACTGCTGAAAACTCTAGGTTATTCACATCAGCTAAGCGGCTGGCTTGAAGCACCTTTAGCTTTTCGGTGCGGATACTATCAGCGTCTAGGGAATTTGGTGGTTCCATCGCTGTGAGACAGAAAATTTGCATTAAGTGGTTTTGCAACATATCTCGCAAAGCGCCCGCCGATTCGTAGTAACCGGCTCTGTCTTCTACGCCTACAGTTTCGGCTACTGTAATTTGTACGTGGTCAACATAATGGCGGTTCCACAGGGGCTCGAAAATAGCATTAGCAAACCGGAAAACCATTAAGTTCTGAACTGTTTCTTTACCTAAGTAGTGGTCGATCCGATAAACTTGCTGTTCGGTGCAAACATTCTGCACTACTCGGTTGAGAGCTTTGGCAGAACTTAAATCGCGACCAAAGGGTTTTTCGATCACTAGACGCTGCTTACTGGGGTCGCTTAACATTCCCGCCGATCCCAGTTGTCTAATTGCTTCTGGGAAGAAGTTGGGAGAAACGGAGAGGTAGAAGACGCGATTGCCCCGCGTCCTTCTCTTTTCGTCGATTTCAGCTAGGAAAACTTTTAATTTTTCATAACTTTCGGGGTTATCAATGTCGCCGGGGAAGTAGTACAAGCCTTGAGCGAAGTCTTTCCAGAAGTCTTCAGGGCCGATCCCCTCGCCAAATTCTTCAATACCTTGTCGCATTTGTTCGCGGAAGTAGTCGTGACTCCAAGGACGGCGAGCGACACCTACGACTGTAATTTCTGGGGGCATTCGGCGATCGCGTTTCATTTGATAGATCGCCGGTACCAGTTTGCGCTGCGTCAAGTCTCCAGAAGCTCCGAAGATTACCAGAATTTGGGGATCGGGCATCCGTTCTTGGCGTAGGCCTACCCGTAGGGGATTTTCTAATAGCGTTACCATCTACTTTTTTGCTCCTTCAAAGTTAGTAAATGCTTCCATAGCTTCGAGCCTTGGTAATCTAGCGCGATCGTGAAACTTAGACATTTTCTCGCCCCTAAATTGGGGAGGGGGTTTTTATAGGGTTTTGAGCGCCAATGGCGCTCAAATTTCCCCTTACCCACGTTGCTACAGATCCTGCAACTAGACGGCGGCCAGCCGCTGAACCTTATCTTCCAAGGAGTTCATCAGCGATTGGAAGGGTTGCACGAATTTGTCAATGCCGTCTAGGAGTAAGTCTGTCATTACTTGGTCAAGGTTGATGTCGATATCGGGATCTTTGAGGTTGGCAATCAAGTTGTAAGCTTCCTGAACGTTTGTTTCAATCCGGGGTGCAACGTCGCAGTGGTCAAAACAGGCTTCAATTGTGCTCGGTGGTAGAGTATTGACGGTTTCTGGCCCGACTAATTCATCTACATACATGACATCGCTGTAAGCTGGATTTTTAGTCCCGGTGGAGGCCCACAATAACCTTTGCACTTTTGCGCCTTTGGCTGCTAAGGCTTGCCAGCGATCGCTAGCGATAATCTCTTTATATTTCTGGTAAGCAATTTTGGCATTGGCGATCGCGACTTTCCCCTTTACTGCCTCCAGTTTGGCTTTCATCGAGATATCGGTTACACCCTTGAGTTTCTCGTCAATCTGAGCATCGATGTTGCTATCAATTCGACTCAGGAAGAAACTCGCAACGGAGGAAACCTTGCTGACATCTCCACCTTTGGCGGCGAATGCTTCCAAACCCCGAATGTAAGCCCAAGCGCTATTAACATAGCTTTCCACCGAAAACAGCAGCGTCACGTTGACATTGATGCCTTCACCGATTACTCGTTCTACCGCCGGCAAACCTTCTGCCGTTCCTGGGATCTTAATCATCACGTTCTCTTTACCGATCGCCTGATAATAACGTAGAGCTTCGCTGATTGTACTTTCTGTATCATTGGCGATCGTTGGCGGTACTTCAATGCTGATGTAACCATCTAAACCCTTGGACTGTTGATAAACTGGGCCGAAGATGTCGCAGGCGTGACGGATATCCTCAAATACCAGAGACTCGTAAATTTCCAGTACCGATTTCTTAGCGCGAATACCTGCTTCGATATCAGCATCGTAAATCGCATTACCCGCGATCGCCTTCTCAAAAATCGCTGGATTAGAAGTAATCCCGCGTACCCCTCGGCTCTCAATCATCTCTTTGAGTTCACCCGACTCAATCAAATTACGAGTCAAGTTGTCCATCCAGATGCTTTGACCGAGTTCTTCAATCTCTAACAGGTGGTTCATTACTTTCGCTCCTAATTTGTGAATTATGAATTGTTAACTGTTAACTGTTAACTGTGAATTGTGAATTGTTAACTGTTAACCATTACTTAGTCAATGGTTTTCAGAGCGCAAGTGCTCTTTAATAAACGACTTCACCAGATCGACATCTTCTTTGCTACCGATAATTAAGGGGGTGCGCTCGTGCAGTTTGGTCGGCACCACATCCATAATGTCCTCAGTTCCCGTACTGGCCCGCCCGCCAGCTTGCTCGATCAAAAAAGCCAAGGGAGCCGATTCGTAGAGCAAGCGCAATTTACCCTCCGGCTTCTTAACAGTTCCGGGATACAAAAACACGCCACCTTGCAGCAAAATTCGGTGAAAATCTCCTACCAAAGCCCCGCCGTAGCGAGCTGTATAACCTTCATGGCGGTGTACGTAGCGAATGTAATCCCGGATGGATTCCTCCCACTGCCAAAAGTTGCCTTCATTGACACTGTAAATCGGGCCGTGTTCGGGAACCTGGATATTTTCACTCGATAGAATAAACTCCCCCAAACTAGGGTCAAGGGTAAATGAGTGAACTCCCTTACCGATAGAGTAAACTAGCATCGTACTGGGCCCGTAGAGGACATAGCCCGCAGCAATCTGTTTTCGCCCCTCTTGCAGCAAATCGAGAGCCAATCCGTCCTCATCGCTTCCCTCTTGCTGACGGATGGAGAAAATAGAACCGACATTCAAATTAATGTCGAGGTTTGAGGAGCCATCTAGAGGGTCGTAAAGTAGGCTGTAACGTCCCAGGGGACAATTCTCTGGAATGTAATAAGGTTTTTCCATCTCCTCAGAGGCCAAGCGACAGACTAAGCCGCTTTGCTTGAATACCGAGATAAACACCTCATTAGCATAGATATCCATCTTTTTGACGGATTCTCCTTGGACGTTCACCCCTCCAGTAAACCCCAAGGCATCT
Source organism: Kamptonema sp. PCC 6506 (assembly GCF_000180455.1). Classification (NCBI taxonomy): domain Bacteria; kingdom Bacillati; phylum Cyanobacteriota; class Cyanophyceae; order Oscillatoriales; family Microcoleaceae; genus Kamptonema; species Kamptonema sp. PCC 6506. The sequence goes on along the minus strand of NZ_CACA01000226.1, from coordinate 4,162 downwards.
TCCATCAATCCAGCTCTGCTGAGCCTGCGGGCAATCAACTTACCCGCGAGGGCAATTCTATTCATCAGAGCGCTGAGATCCTGAGCGTCTGCTGAGAAGCTGTGGAGTTGCTCTAAGACGTGACGCGATAGAGTCGTGCATTCGCGGTCTAAGGATTCTACCTGTTCGCTCGCACTCAGGTGGGGTTCCCCTATCTGTGCGTTCACCATAATTTGATATCCTCCCTGTCTAGTAGCTCTCAGTTTGGGCGAGCAGGCTTGAGCTCTGCTCTTAAGAGCGGGTTCTCTCTAACTTCTATATTAGGAATGCTTTTCTAAAAGGTGGCTGAACTTTAGGGTAACTTTAGATCCGAGGTGGTTCCCTGGCCGCCGGTGGGTGCTTGGGGCTCTGTTGGGTTTTTGCGGTATGGATGATGGGCGATGGGAGAAGGAATTAAATTTAACTCACGGTCAGAAGTTCATTTAGCTTATTTTTTAAATCGGGGGATACCATTAATGGATTATAGATTTCCCCCTCGTAGGGTTGCCAAAAATAACTAGAACTAAAGGGGCGAAAACCTGGTAATATTTCTAGCCCATGAGTAAGTTCTTTTGCTAAAACTAATCCGGGAAGAGATAAGTTAGACAAATCCTCCATAAGTTCACTATAGGTTCTAAATTCATCAACTTCAACACCCACCAAAGCATAGCGGAACCAAGGAGCAAACCGGAGAGTTTGATAGAATAAAATACCTAATTCTGTCATTACATAAGCACTTTCTGGGCTGTCTATTCCCACTGCACTAATATTATTTGGATAAACCCGACACCACCAGTTTTGCTCCATATCTTGAAAAGTGTCTGTGCGACATAAGCATTTGCGACCATTTGAGAGTATCCATTCTATTCCCTCAAAGTGTTGAGAAAATTTATTGACATTGCTTCGATCGGAGCCACACTCTGCTGATAAACTGAATATCCATGCCATTGTTATAGATTCCTATGATATATGAGGTTAATCAACTCTTTCCCAATCATTTTGGGTGTTTGCCAATGCTATCTCGTACCTTTCTAGAGACATTGTAACTCTTGGCAAGATGCTAACGTGGGTCGGGGTATCTTGGACAGCCTGCAAATCTCCCATAATGTTTTTGTCATCAATTTGCCATATAGGGTCTTTTCCAGTTCCACCAAATTTTGCAGGTCTGCGAAATGCTGGTAAACTTTCAATTGCAAGAGAAACGGACATTCCCTTTGTATTCCTTACTGCAACCGCAATAAGCTCTACTCAAAACTCACGTTCTGACTCTAGTAATAAATAGCCTTGTTCATTCAGATAACCTGTGGGCATTTGCTCAATATCTATGTCAATACCAGGTCTAATTCCTAGTAATCTAGCACTGCGACCTATTTTGGGTTTACCATTTTGGTCTGCCATACCGCGATAGTAAAGTTTTGCCATCAGCTAACCTCAAAATCTAAGTAAGAAACCGGGTTTCTGTGACAATTTTTGCGGCTTAGCCAAGATTAAATTAAGAAACCCGGTTTCTGTTCTGGGTAAAAGACCAAATCTTTCATATTTCCACCTCATCTATTTTCCTAACTCTAGGTTCTATCACCCCCGGATCTACACCATAATAATAAGCAGCTTCAGACATATCCATTCTCAGTAATTTTTCATCTCCCAACTCTTTAATCTCTGTAGGTTTAACCGGAATTACATTCAAAGCTTCAATAATCTTTGACGCGACGGCCTTCGCTAAAAGTGGCGGAACCGAGTTTCCCACTTGTCTAAATCCATGCCATTTTGTCACATGAAATCTAAACCAGTCAGGATAAGAATGCAGCCGTGCAGCTTCTCTCACAGTAATACATCTGGGAGTATATGGATGAATCGGTCGAGGAGAAGTAAAAGCACCTCTATTACTGGCAGTTCCAGCTCTTAATGTATTACAAACTCCGTCAAAATCTAGTTTGTGAAAACGGCTGATTGGTTCTACTTTACCCGGTTTAGTCGCGGCAAATCTTTCTTTCGATTCCGCATTATGTTTTGTTCTTAAACTTGATGTTAATACCCTTTTATTATAAATTCTTTTGTATGAATAATCGTTATCTACTGAAGAAATGCCGCGAAGTATTTTGCCATAATCACTAGCTTTACCGTAATCGTCCTCAGAAATTTCTACCCAATCTTTTTCTAACAATTCTATATAATTTTCGACTTGGGGTAAATCTCGCAGAGCATCCCATACATTCGGACTATCTGGTAATTCAGAATGAGATGTTTTTCTACTTGCAGGATGAGTAAATGCTTGGGGATAAGTTGGTAAGGTTAAATCCTGTCGGCATCCTAATAAAAATAATCTTTCCCGTTTTTGCGGTACTCCGTACTGGGCAGCATTAAGGATCTGATAATTTTCTTCTATTTGATAACCATTTTCCCTAAATTCATTAATGATTTCGGCAATAAAATTTTTATGATGCCCGATTGCCATCCCTCCCACATTTTCTATTACAAAATACTTGGGATTTAATTCTATAACTAACCGGATAAATTCAAAAACTAGAGAATTTCTAGGATCTTCGAGGGAACGTTTACCAATCAATGAAAAACCTTGACAGGGCGGCCCGCCAAAAACTACGTCAATTTCTCGATCGCCAATGGCTGATTTTTGTCTGATTTCTGCTCCAGTTATGTCAATAATACTTTGACAAAATACAGACCAAAAGGGAAAATTAAAATTATGAGTAGCGCAATGAATTGGATCTATTTCAACTGATGCCAATACATCAAAACCTGCTTGCTCGAAACCGAGAGTCATGCCGCCAGCTCCGGCAAAAAAATCAATACCAATAGGTCGATATTTTGTATTGTTTTCAACCATCAGCTTGATTCAAAAATTAACTGAAGAGGGGTTTAGGTGGCGATCGCTGATGTAGGATGGCGATAGTCTTAATTTGGGCTTCGTTCAGCGACAGGCTTCTGTTAGTAGTTTAAGAATTACATCAGCGGCGCGATCGCAAGCTCCTACTCCTCCCAAACTTTCCCTCATTTCCCCATAATCTGCTAGCATTTGTCCCCGTCTCTCAGAATTGAGCAGCAGTTCCATTGCGATTGATACTATATTCTCCGCACTCGCTTGCTCTTGCAGTAACTCTGGCACGATTAGCTTCCGAAGTATTAAGTTAGGCGGAGACATAAATGGGATAGAAAACTTGAGGATATTACGGGCAAGCCAATAAGTTACTGGGTTAACGCTGTAGATAGCAACTTGCGGAACATTAAGTAAAGCTATTTCCAAATTAACAGTACCCGATTTGGCGATCGCCAAGTCCGCAGCCGCCAAGATGTCCAGAGTCTGACCTTCCAATAGGGTAGCCTGTAAACCGTAATTCTCAATAGCTCGTTCGATGGGTTGGCGAAGAGCTTCCCTAGAAAGGGGAATCCAGAAATGAACTTGAGGTAGTTTATTCTGGATAATTTGAGCAGCCTTAAATATTGCCGGCATCAGATACTTAATTTCTTGTTGGCGGGAAGCGGGGATCAACGCGATCGCCACTTGTTTCCCCTCAATCCCCAACGCAGCACGAGCATTCTCCCGACTGGGCGCAGTTTCCATCCGATCCGCTAAAGGATGCCCAACCCAGGTAACATTTGCCCCTTGCTTTTGAAGATAATCTGCTTCCTCCGGGAAAATCGCCAAAAAGCGATCGGCGATCGATACAATTCGAGCTGTATTCTGCCAAGGAGGAGACCAAACCCAAAATTGAGGCGCAATGTACCAGATAATCGGCACTTTTGGCCAACGGCGGCGGATATAATTACCAATGCTGAGATTTGGCCCCATATAGTCGATCAACACGACTAAATCCGGTGGTTGAGTTTGTAGGTATTGCTTAGCTTGGCGCTGAAGTTGGAGAGTTGGCAAAATGTAGGGCAATGATTCTAAAATGCCTACTGAGCCAATACCCGCAGTATCACCTAAAATATTAGCCCCAGCATGGGCCATCCGTGAGCCGCCCAATCCGACAATTTCTAACTCTAAGTTAGTTGCCGCAGCTAGGCGCTTGAGGCTCATTGTTAATAAAGAGCCTTGTAAATCCCCAGAAACTTCGCCAGTGCTGATAAATATCCGCGCCATTAATTTGGTAATGAAGGAAGAAGGAAGAAGGAAGAAGGAAGA
>NZ_CACA01000227.1:0-22020 GCF_000180455.1 Kamptonema sp. PCC 6506 | reverse complement strand
CCTTCCCCTAGCCCCTAGCCCCTAGCCCCTTCTTCCCCCGTAAAGTCCTACGCGATCGCCTCCTTATCCATCTCCGAACGCACACCACGAGAAAGTGGCAGAGAGCACAACGCTCCCGTTACAATAAAAACTGAGGCGAATCCTACTCAATTCGCCCTCAAACTTCTTGGAAGATCGTTTCACCTGGGAGTGGGTCTAGCCCACTTTTTTTGTTGGATTGCCTCACGAGACACGGCGAAACCCTTAGTAGAGAGAGAGAGCGACTCACGTCTCATAGCAAACAAGGGAAACAAGAGGGAAAGAGGGAAGAGGGAGAATATCCTTCTTCCCTCTTTCTTCTTCCCAGTTCCCGGCCCTGTAGTCCCCAATTTCCTAATATCGACATGACTCATCCCCTGATCCCACAAATCATCGACTTAGCCACCCCCCTTGCGGAAACACTGGGATTGGAAGTAGTGGGGGCAGTATTTCACACCAACCAGAACCCTCCCATTCTGCGAGTGGACATCCGCAACCCGCAGCAAGACACAGGTTTGGAAGATTGCGAACGGATGAGTAAAGCCCTCGAAGAAAAGTTAGATATGGCAGATATCCTCCCCGACGCTTATGTACTAGAGATTTCTAGTCCCGGCCTTTCGCGATCACTAGCAAGCGATCGCGAATTCATATCCTTTAAAGGATTTCCCGTAATCGTCAAAACATCTGAAGCTTACAACGGCTTAAAAGAGTGGGTAGGACAACTAATCCGCCGGGACGAGAAAGCAGTTTACATCAATCAAAAAGGGCGGCCAATCGCCATTCCCCGCTCCCTGATTACCCAAGTCCAATTAGACGAACCTAGATAGCTAATTGTTAATTGTTAACTGTTAACTGTTGGTTGTTAACTGTTGGTTGTTAGTTGTTAGTTGTTAGTTGTTGACTGCCACTAAATTACCAATTACCAATTACCAATTACCAATTACCAATTACCAATTACCAATTACCAATTACCAATTACCATTTTCCCAAAACAGGAGATTTTTATATGTCAATGGTTTCTTTGCCCGGACTCAAAGATATGGTCGATGTTATTAGCAAAGAGCGAAACTTACCGAAACACGCCGTTCAAGCAGCCTTGCGCGAAGCCCTCGTCAAAGGTTACGAGCGTTACCGTCGCACGCAGCGCCTCGATCATTTTAGTGAAGAATACTTCGATAATTTTGAAGTAGAACTCGACATTGAAGAAGAAGGATTTCGTGTTTTAGCTACTAAAAGTATAGTCGAAGAAGTCAGTAACCCTGACCATCAAATCGCACTTTTAGAAGTACAAGAAGTTGCCACCGAAGCTCAACTCGGAGACACAGTTATCCTCGATGTAACCCCAGATCAAAACGACTTCGGTCGCATGGCGGCCATCCAAACCAAACAAGTTCTCGCCCAAAAATTGCGCGACCAGCAGCGCAAAATGATCCAAGAAGAATTTAAGGACTTAGAAGAAACAGTCCTCCAGGCAAGAGTTTTGCGATTTGAGAGACAGTCAGCGATCCTCGCTGTTAGCAGCGGTTTTGGCCAGCCAGAAGTAGAAGCTGAACTTCCTAAGCGAGAACAATTACCGAACGATAATTACCGTGCTAATGCCACTTTTAAGGTTTACCTAAAAAAAGTCGGTGAAGGTGCTACCAGAGGCCCTCAGCTAGTGGTCTCTAGAGCCGACGCAGGCTTAGTAGTTTATCTATTTGCCAACGAAGTCCCCGAAATTGAAGATGGGGTAGTGCGAATTGTCGCCGTAGCACGGGAAGCAAACCCCCCCTCCCGGCACGTTGGCCCCCGCACCAAAATTGCCGTAGATACCCTCGATCGCGACGTAGACCCCGTAGGAGCCTGCATTGGCGCACGGGGATCGCGGATTCAGGTAGTAGTCAACGAATTACGAGGGGAAAAAATTGACGTGATCCGGTGGTCTCCCGATCCCGCCACCTATATTGCCAACGCCCTAAGTCCAGCGCGGGTAGACGAAGTGCGCCTAGTGGCCCCGGAAGGGCGGCGGGCGCATATCCTTGTGGCTGAAGACCAACTTAGTTTAGCCATTGGCAAAGAAGGGCAGAACGTCCGGCTAGCAGCTAGACTGACTGGTTGGAAAATAGATATTAAAGACATTGCCAAATACGATCGCGCCGCTGAAGACAGCAAGTTAGCAGCAGAAGCTTCGAGGTTAGCACTCGCAGCCGAAGAATACGAATCAGATTTTGACGAAGACAGTGAAGAAACTGACGAATCAGATTTTGATGAGAGCGATCGCGAACTTGACGAAACCGAAACCGCCGTCTAAGGGACTAGGGACTAGGGACTAGGGACTAGGGGAAGAAGGGAAGAAAGGAAAAAGCCTCTCCCTCTTTCCTTCTTCCTCTTTCCTTCTTCCTCTTTCCTTCTTCCCTCTTTCCTCTTTCCTTCTTCCCTCTTCCTCTTCCTCTTCCCTAGCCCCTAACCCCTAGCCCCTAGCCCCTTCTTCACACACAAAAACAGATGAAACCCAACTACCGCCGCTGCATCAGTTGCAGAAAATTAGGGCCAAAAGAAGCATTTTGGCGATTAGTCAGGCTCTATCCTTGTCATCAGGTACAATTAGATATGGGTATGGGTCGTTCTGCCTACCTGTGCCCGGAAGCAGAGTGCCTCAAAGCAGCTCAAAAAAAAAATCGACTTGGGCGATCGCTCAAAGCATCTGTGTCTAACGAAATGTACCAAACACTTTGGCAACGTTTAGCCACCCCTTCCCCACCCTCCCATACGCTGTCTGCCGGGCCCTTCACACAAACCCCATCTAGGGGTAGTGAAGAATTTCCAGCAGAGCCAGCACCAAAACCCCGATCCGATCCACCCACCAGTCTTAAAAGATTTGTGTCAGATTAGATAAGGGCAGGGTACCAACAGAGGTATGCTCAATCGGGAACAGCGAATAGCGAAAGCAAATTCCGGCTAAAACCGGGACTAAAACTTCAAAATTCACAGATTCCTACAAAGACTTGAGACAACTCTCGCGGCAGACATCAGTAGGTTGCGTCCAAACGACGGGCCCGCTGGCAGAGTGCCCGCGCCCCGATTCTTGACACTAATCTCAATAAAACGATGTTGTCATTAGAGTAGATTGCAATGTAAAAACTGGTTGGCACTGAGAGGGCTAGAGTGGATGAACAACGGCAAAGTAAGAATTTACGAGTTATCACGGGAACTAAATTTGGATAATAAAGACATCTTGGCGGTTTGTGAGGGGCTCAATATTTCAGTCAAGAGCCACAGCAGCACGATTACAGAATCAGACGCTGAACGTATTCGCAAAACAGCCGAAAAATACGTAGCCAGCCACTCTGCTCCTGGAAAGCCAGCCCCCCCTGACCGGGCTGCTTCCCCGTCTAGAGAAACTGGCCCCCGTTCTAATGACCCCAAAAAACAGCAAATTTTAGAAATACGTAGACCTAAAGTGCGCCCAGGTGCAAATTCTAAGCAGTCCGGCAATGAGGAGAACACAACCCCCCAGCCTTCAACGGCAACTCCCCCCAGACTGCCAGCTACTCAGCTCCAGCCCCCCGCCAAACCCAACATCAATCGACCTATTCCCTCAAAGCCGAGTGCTAATCCCCCTGGAGTTGCGCCGGAAAATGGCGGTGAAGACTCAGGGGAATCAAATGCGCCGGCAATAGTGCCTCTAGATGTAGTTCACCACAACCCTCCGGCTCCAGTACAGGCGAGGGCGACAAATTCACCTCCGCCGCCGTTGCCGAAACTCGCATCTCCACCAGTTAGACCCGATGACAATCCGAACCGCGCCCCAGGAAATCAGGGGATTCGGCCGGTACTCAAACAGGCAAAAACTGACCAAGAGCAGTCAGAAGCGGGACAATCCGGGGATCACCCCGCCAAACCAGCCCGGCCCAGCCGCGGCCAGCGATCGCCTGGAGGTGAAGCTCCAGAAGGTTTGAGACCGCGCCGGGAAGGTTCAGCTCCCACTCGGCCGCAACCCGCTCAGGAACCAAGACGACCGGGCCCAGGGAGAAATGCTCCCGCGATGCCAGGTGCGATCGCACCCAATCGCCGGGGTAGTACCAGTGACACAGCCGCTCTTGGAGATGACCGCGACGAACAGGAAGAAGATACGCCGCTAGTCGAAATATCTCTGCTAGATCGGCCAACTCTGCCGCGTCCCGCGAAAAAAGCCCAGGTATGGGAAGAAGACGACGAAGAAAGCCCAGATTTTCCAGGTAAGGCAGCCAAAGTGGCAGCCAAGGGCAAACGCACTCGCATTAAACCGCCGATCGACGAAGACGACGATGATGCCGATGGTGGTTTGGAAATGCCAGAACCGATCGTGGTCAGCCTTTCCTTAGCGAGACCCTCTAAGCCCAAAGGCTTCGCCGCACCTAAAGCAGCCGCTCCTGTGGCAGCTTTAGCAGGCCCATCCTCTGCCAAAAATAAAAAACCGGGAGCACCACGAGACTCTAGTAGTTCCGAGCGCGGTCAAAGTCGAGGGAACCGCCGCCAAGCGACGGAAGTTAAGGCAGAACGCCCAGAAAAACTGGTACTCAGCGGGCCGATGACTGTTCAAGAACTGGCCCTCGCCCTTGCCGTTGCTGAAACTGAAATTATCAGGCGGCTGTTCTCTAAAGGAATGGCAGTCAGCATCACGGAAACTCTTGACATTTCCGCGATTCACGTCGTCGCTGAAGAGTTGGGTATCCCGGTGGAAACCGCCGAGAAAGAAGCCGAAGCCAAGAAAGTAATTGAAATGCTTTCTGAGGAAGATTTGGACAACCTGCAACGCCGTCCGCCTGTAGTGACGATCATGGGTCACGTCGATCACGGTAAAACTACTTTGCTCGACTCGATTCGCAAAACGAAGGTGGCTCAGGGAGAAGCAGGAGGTATTACCCAACACATCGGTGCTTATCACGTAGACGTGGAACACGAAGGCAAGATGCAGCAGGTAGTATTCTTGGATACTCCTGGTCACGAAGCTTTCACCGCTATGCGGGCGCGCGGGGCACGGGTGACAGATATCGCCGTGCTAGTAGTAGCGGCTGACGATGGGGTAAGACCTCAGACGATTGAAGCGATCAGCCACGCCAAAGCTGCCGAAGTGCCAATTGTTGTGGCAATTAACAAAGTAGACAAGGAAGGCGCTCAACCGGAGCGCGTCAAGCAGGAACTCACCCAGTACGGCTTGGTTGCAGAAGACTGGGGTGGAGATACGATTATGGTGCCGGTCAGTGCTATCCAAGGGGAAAACCTGGATACGCTCTTGGAGATGATTCTCCTGGTATCAGAAGTGGCAGACCTCCATGCCAACCCAAACCGCGCTGCTAAGGGAACGGTGATTGAAGCTAACCTCGATAAGGCAAGAGGGCCAGTGGCGACGCTGCTGGTACAAAATGGCACCCTGCGGGTAGGAGATATTGTTGTTGCTGGCTCCGCTTTGGGTAAGGTGCGGGCGATGATTGATGACCGAGGTAAGCGGGTAGATGCCGCTGGCCCGTCCTTTGCAGTCGAAATCTTGGGTCTGCGAGATGTTCCCCGTGCTGGGGATGAGTTCGATGTCTTCCAAAATGAAAAGGAAGCTGCTGCGATCGCGGGAGCGAGAGTAGATAGAGCCAGAGAATCTCGTCTGTTACAAGGACGGATCAGTCTCAGCGGTTTCTCCCAACAGGCCAAGGAAGGAGAACTCAAGGAACTCAATTTGATCCTCAAGGGAGATGTCCAAGGGTCAGTCGAGGCGATCGTGGGAGCCCTGCGACAACTACCTCAGAAAGAAGTGCAGCTTAGATTGCTACTAGCTGCACCTGGAGAAGTTACGGAGACAGACGTTGACCTAGCCGCAGCCAGTGCAGCCGTGATTATTGGCTTCAACACTACCCTCGCCGCCGGTGCGCGTCAAGCTGCCGATCGCGAAGGTGTAGATGTCCGGGAGTACAACATCATTTACAACCTCTTGGACGACGTTCAAGGGGCAATGGAAGGTCTGCTGGAACCGGAACTGGTAGAAGAACCTCTAGGCCAAGTGGAAGTCAGAACTGTATTCCCCATCAGTCGCGGGGCTGTGGCTGGCTGTTATGTCCTTTCTGGCAAAATTATTCGCAATTGTAAGGTGCGGGTACGCCGAGGAGGTAATGTCCTTCATGAAGGCATACTGGATTCCCTCAAGCGGATGAAGGATGATGTTAAGGAAGTCAACGCAGGCTACGAATGCGGTATTTCCCTCAATGCCTTTAACAGTTGGGTGGAAGGCGACATTATTGAAGCCTACCGTATGGTGACGAAGCGACGGACGCTTTCTCAATAGTGGTCAGTAACCCACCCCTAAAGGGGATGGGCTTGCAAGGCGAAAGTCAAAACAAGCCATACTGACCAGCCTAAGACTTTCGAGGTCTACGTTTTTTGAGTCAAGACACCAGGCGGATGCGAAGCTAGTCCCCTGCCCTGTCGTTTGTAGTTAAACAGTTTTAAGGTCACTGAAACAGTGCTGCAAGCTGAACAAGCTCTCAAAACATTGGCGAAGCTAACTTTACCCCGCAAGGGAGGCTCGAAAGAGCAAATCATTATGCGTACAGGGTTGTGAGGTTTGAGATGGTAATTGTCCCATCGAAAGTACATCACTTTCATCACACCGAACTAAACAGCCCCAAGGCGGTAATGGAAAAAACGATTCACGGCGGAAGACAGCCCCAAAAATTCCTCCCACCCATAAAGGGGATGGGTTTCCATTTTGGAAAGGTTTATGAACTCGCGATCGCAACTCTTCTGTTTAACTCAAAATTCAAAACTCAAAACTCAAAACTTTGTAACTATCAAAAATACGGTTTGAGACTGAGAAATGCCTCAAATTCACCCTTTGTAGCCTCTGATACAGCAATATTCTTAACAACGCCAATAGAGGCGATCGCATTAAAATTCCTGGATAAAGAAGAGTCAGGACTCATTTCTGAATAATAATTTTATTGCCGATTTTTGTTGTATAATTTTTTTAGATAGGCTAAGTCAAGGCTATCGTTTAAGTCCAGACAAGCGATTGAAATTAAAGCTATGGTTAATTCTGCATCTACTCCTCAAGAATATCAAGCTCCATCGCTAGGCCAACTTCGCGAAGATTCAGAAATGTGGGAAAGCTTGAAACAAGCAAGTGCGGCAAGTTCTGGGTTTCAACGGTGGCAGCTAGAGCGCGATATTGAGCAGCATCCAGAAACTGTCACCCTTGACCAGCAAGTTCGCAGCTATCTGCGAGAAACTTTAGAAACTTTGGCTTACTAAATTTAGCAAACAGAGCGGGGCGATGCCTTGTGACTTCGGCGTGCAGTCGTTCGGCTAACTGTGCGCGTGGTTCCTAACGAACTAATGGAGTACCAGAAACCGGGTTTTTGATAGCATCTGTGGGTCGCAGATAGGGGCTACGATGCTCAGGGCTAGGGGAAGCGTGAAAGAAGGGAATAGAACAAGTGGGTTCCAGCAATCGAGCGTCTCCTAATCGCCTTGGTGACTGCTGTATTTTCGTCAAAAAACCAGGTTTCTTTGGTTGGGTGCGTAAGTCCTGTATACGAAAAACTCTGGTGGAAGATCGTCATCCTATCTTGATTTGCTGATGCTAACCTACAAGAATGTTGGTAAAGATATTAGCTAGCAATCGTCTTAGGTTTCCCGCTCGTAGTCTACAAAAATTCTGGTAAATAGGTAAAAAATCCTATTTAATTCCCTTAATGTCTACTGAGGTAAGTGTGGGTTTACGGCGCGGTTTAAGATTTATCTCTTAGTTCCCTAAAGTGAGCATCGCGCCTAACTTAGGCTACAGGAAACCTCGCTGCATTGCGATCGCAACCCTCGGCAATTCCTACCTAACCTAATATTAAAAGCAAGACTATTGCCGATCGTTCTCATACTTTAGTTTCATACTTTGGTTAGAATCGCTTCCAGTGATTAACCCGCTACAATATTCAATATCTAAAGCTACATAATCTTATGCAAAAATTTAACATTGGCTGTCAACTCAAATATAATCTTGTTCAACCCACAACAATGATATTTAATATCCAGGCAGTCAAGACTAACAGTCAAAAAATTTTACACGAAGAACTCAAATTAGAGCCACCGCTAAAAGTTGAGGAATATATTAGCCCTCTAGAGGGAAACCGCTACATCCGCGTAAATGCAACACCGGGAGATTTAGAAATTGGGTATCGGGCAGTGGTAGAATTATCCCACTTTTATGCTGACGATAAAGCGATCGCAGAAATCGACCCAGCTAATTTGCCTGCGGAAACCTTCTATTTCCTCTATCCTAGCCGCTACTGCCAGTCAGATTTAATGGCGGGTTTGGCTGAGTCTGAGTTTGGAGAGTTACAGCCGGGATATTCGAGAGTAATGGCTATTTGTGATTGGATTTATGATAAAGTAAAATACTTGTCTGGGAGTACAAATTCGCAGACTTCGGCTTACGATACTGCAACTGAAAGAGCCGGCGTATGCCGCGATTTCGCCCATTTAGGAATTGCTTTTTGTCGAGCATTAAATATACCTGCTCGTTTTGTCTCGGCTTATGCTTATAAGCTGGAACCGCCGGATTTTCACGCTTGTTTTGAAGCTTACCTCGGCGATCGCTGGTATTTGTTCGATGCGACGCGGCTTGTACCTCTAAATGGGATTATCCGCATTGGTACGGGTAGGGATGCCGCAGATGTATCTTTTGGGACTCTCTTTGGTACGGTAGAGATGAAAGAGATGAAGGTATTTGCGGAAGTGGCGGAAGGTAAGGCCTCGCAGGATGATTCCCAGGGTAGAGGAAATGCGATCGCTATTGCTTAATATTATATCTTTTGCGTAAACTGCGGTTAGTGCAGTTCAATTTCAAAGAAGGGGTTTCCACATTATTTCTTATGAAACCAAAAATAACTAACGCGATCGCGTGGCAGCAGGCTGAACTATTGATGCAGCCAGCCTTGATCAGACTGATCGATAACATTCGCAAACAGTTAGATGAATCAGTCTGGAAAGGTACTTATCAAGAGGTGCAGCTCCCAGTGCCCGGCTATCAGTTATGCTTAGAACATCAAGACCAAAAAATGTGCGTTGATTTGTGGGAACTTTGTTATCAAGTTTGCTTTAGTAACTACACTCTCACTCACGTAGAAAACCAAAGTGTAGAAGTTGAGATAGACACCAGTCTAATTGAGGAAACTGGTAACGTCGATTGGAACCGGCTTGAGGCAAAAGCCAGTCAATTAGTACAGGATATGTTTGCACAATTGCCTAGTTAATTGTTAATTGTTAATTGTTAATTGTTAATTGTTAACTGTGAACGGCTAACTGTGAACGGCTGAATAATTTAATCTGTTTAATTAAATTTATGATTCAAGAATTGCGCGACATTCAAGCATCCGCAGGTGCAGAATTTATTTCCTCAGTTACCCAGGCAAATGTCCCTGTTAGTTTTGGCAATGATGCTGAGGCTATTTTAGCCTCGCGCCAAGGCGTTATCTTGTGCGATCGCACTCACTGGGGACGGTTAGAAGTTTCAGGTGAAGACCGCCTCCGCTTCTTACATAACCAAAGTACCAACAATTTCAATATCCTGCAACCGGGACAAGGCTGTGACACCGTTTTTGTCACCTCTACCGCCCGGACAATCGATCTTGCCACCGCGATTATTACAGAAGATAAAGTTCTGCTGCTAGTTTCCCCTAACCGCCGTCAAAAACTCTTAGAGTTGCTAGATCGATATATTTTCCCAATGGATAAAGTGGAACTTAAAGATGTAACTGATGCTACTGCTACCTTTAGTTTGATTGGGCCCCATAGTAATAAACTATTAGATAAATTGGGGATAACGGGTATTGAAGGCAAACCTTACGGCACTCACAAACTAATAGAAAATACTACCACTGAAAGTAGTATTCGCGTTGTTGTTGGTAGCGGTTTAGCAACTAGCGGCTATACGATTATTGTTGATGGAAACCAGGCAGCAAATCTCTGGGATAAATTAGTACAAAATGGAGCAATTCCCGCAGGCGATCGCGTGTGGGAACACCTGCGAATCGAGCAAGGACGACCAGCTCCCGACTTTGAACTCACAGATGAATATAACCCTCTAGAAGCTCGTCTTTTACATACTATTTCTTATGATAAAGGCTGCTACATCGGTCAAGAAACAATTGCTCGTTTAAATACATATAAAGGAGTGAAACAACAGCTTTGGGGCCTTCGTTTGAGCGGTGAGGCAGAGGTGGGTGCAGCGGTGACAATTGGAGAAGAAAAAGTTGGGAAGCTAACCAGTTTTGTTGTGACTGATGATGGGCCTTTTGGTCTTGCTTATATCCGTACTAAAGCTGGCGGTGAAGGCTTGAAAGTACAGGTAGGAGAAATTGAAGGAGAAGTTGTGGATTTACCCTTTTTGTTGTCGGCGACTTAATTAAATTAAAATTGCTGTGATTTGTAAATATATCCGTAGGAGCGAAGCATTGCGACCAGATCCGATCTATAACATACAATAGATTTTAGTCGTGAATGCTTCGCTCCTACAAAAATACAATCCTCTGACTAAGTTCTTTTTCCTTTTACTTACTTCCCAGTATTTGATTGTTTAACATCGGGTTCATTAGATTGCAAAGCTGCATCGAGAACTGCACGAGCATCCTCAGCTTTTGCTCTAGCTTCTCGGTACCGAACATTAGCTTGAGCAAAATTTTTAAGAACCTTGAAGCCATCTTTGAGGTTCGCAATCTCTTCAACAGTTACAGCCTCATCCGTAAATAGAATATCGATCGCAGCCCGAACCTTGAGGGCTTCATCGCGAGATTCCATAACTTTTAGCTTCAGAGTAGCTAGATTACTGAGAATTTGTACAGCCTGAGTAATTCCGTCCTCCTCCTCAGAACCACTATCTTCGGGTTCTTTCACCTCAATAAATTGCTTTGGCCCAAATCCCTCCTTGAGCTCCGTAGTGAGCGAGCCTGCGTCCATTAGTTCCATGAGCTGATCCATCGCTTCTTCGCGAGCTTTGACTGAATCTCTGCCCTTGACAGTCAGAATAACTTCTGGGCTTTGTGCAAGTGTGTAGCGAACCATATTTTCACAGACTGTATAGCAACAATTAAATGATATCTTATAAGAAAATGATATCAAAATGATATCAAAGCCCCTTGGCTTTAGCCCAGGGATAGTTCAATTATGAATCAATAGAGGGAACAATGAAAGATAAATTTCTCAATTGGCTAAATATTTTGTTAGTAGCTAATGTATTCTTAGTCTTGCTCAGCTTTGGATGGTTTGCGATCGCAGTCTTTGGACGCTCAGTCGGGGTAAACCTCGGCTTTGACCTTTGGTATTCACTGTGGCAGCCCTTATTTACCCCAGCAATTGGCATTCTTATGGGAGGAGCGATTCTTAGCGGTATAGTTAGCCAAATTTCTAAACGCCTCAACCCTAAGTAATATCAAGTCTACTTCAAATCTCAGATTAATTAATTGTAACTGAGCTCAAACTCCACTAACTCTCAAGCTCCCCAACTTCTTAATTACTTACTGTTGCCAACCAATCAAAGATTGTATTTAACTGTTCCAAACTCACCAACCCATACTGCCAAAGAATCATCGGTAATTGGCTAACATCCCGATCTCCATGTCGGAGAGCGATCGCGATCGCAGCCATCGGAATCGCCAATTCCCCTCGTAAAAAATTAATCAATTGAGCCTCTGTTGTAGATTTCATAGTAACTTTTCCACCGTTTTGTAAATTGATGTAACAAAATAAGTTTAATTAGAAACTGACTGAATTTAATTTTAATACTAACCGTGTAAATCTCTGTGATAAAAAGCCATTTCATCATGTGATAAAGTAAAGCTAAAGGCGTGATCCCGGTCACAAATCGCTTACTTATAAAAAGTTCTTGGAGCTTATATAAAGCAAAGCTCCCCTATTTCCAGGGAGCTCTCCTCAAACCAAACTTCCAAAATTGCATAAACACCACCTAAAATTGGCTGAGATTGCTAAAGCCCTAACTGAAGCTGAACCGACGCATCAGAGCCATTATTACTTTGATTGGCAGGTAAAGGACTTCCTTGACGCTGAGCATCAGAAGGACTGGTAACAACATCTACATCCTGACCCAGTTGGATGCGAAACTCATCCCCCAAACTCTCACCATTACCAGTAGAATTCCTCCTGTTTTCTGGTTGAGAGATAAAATTTTGGTAATCAGAATCCAGCGTTCTCGCCTCAACCGTCCTCAGCGAATCCCCCGATAAAGTCGGTTCAGCAATTTGACTTAATTGCGGCACAGTTTCTTGTGCTTGAGCAGCAGGCATCAAAGCCAGCAAAATTGCACTCAGTTGCAGAGCAGTGATAACTTTATTCATCATCAATTTCTCCTATTTACATCCTGTATAGCTAGGCGCTAGGGACTAGGGACTAGGGGAAGAAGGGAATAGAATTAAGGGTTTCAAGAACCCAGAATGCCCTAACCACCTTGCGGTTGCTATAGATTAATTATAGCCAGGCACAAATAAACTGACATCTATCAAAAGTTGTTATGTTTTGGAATTGATAAGTGAATTAATATTCAGGTTTTAAATGTGTAAAAACTTACCACCAACTCACTCATCAGTTAAATTCGTTACCAACTCAGTTATCAAACCACCTACCAAGGACTACCAATCATCGTAAAAGAAGCCCAGTAATAAGGATGTGATAAATTCGCTACAACTTGCCCCTCACTTGAGGGCAAACTAACAGCCTCTCCTCCGCGACTGGTACTTCGCAACTGCCCTCCCTCCACGCGCAAATCGCCCTCAATCATTGCAATTTGCGCCTGTCTCAAAGCCTCCGCCTTTACAGTCAACCCTTGCAAACTCAACTGGCGATAAAACTCACTCATCAACCCCAAAGTACCAGCATCATCAACTTGCCATAAACTCGCCAATACTGACTTAACACCCGACTGTACTGCCAAACCTGCAAAACCTAACTCCGCATCTTGACTACCAAAAGCCGTCTCGCAAGCACTCAAAACCAATAACTCTAACCGCTGCTTTCCTAACTCCCGCAACTGCTCAAACCGCAGTTTTCCATCCCACATTTGAATATAAGAATTACTCGGCATACTTGGGTCAAAAGAGCCATGAGTTGCTAAGTGAATAATTCCAAATTGTCCCCTAGATTGTTGTGCCTTGAGATTATCTAAAGTAAACTCTTGATTTAAGAAAGAACGACCGCCCCTATCTTGCGTAATTGTAGACAACTCCACAGGTACAGCAGGCAAAGGTACAACTTGCGGGTCTTTAAATTGCGAAGCACCCATTGCTAGAACCGAGAAATTATTAATATTTTGATAGCTTGTATCAGTCAAATTAATACTGGGAATCAAACCGAGACTATACTTTTGCACTAAAAATTGTTTCCCGTCGTGGAGAGCAGCCAAAGGCAAACTCCGCATTCCTGGATCTAAAGAAAAAGCCAGAGTATCTATTTTCTGCTTTTCTAAATCTTCAGCTAAAGGTGCAATTAACCACTGATAAAGTTGTTGAGAAGCACTTAAATAACTGTTGGCGCTACTTTCATCAGGACGGTGACTAATTCCACCAATTAACTTTTGTACCTGTCGCCGCAGTGCATCGCTATTCGCAGCGGGTATACTTTTAAATATCGGCTTACCATTGGGAGTTAGCAACACTAATTCTAACTGTTCAGGGCGAGATACCACGTAAATTACGGCTGGTTTTTTCCCCGTTTGCTGTGCAATTGTAGTGAGGGATGCTTGGATATTATGACCGTTCAATGGTTTAACATTAACGGCAAGTTTATTCCCTATTTCCTGACTGCGAATTTGCTCTATTTGCACGATCGAAGCGTAGGTGTCAGTTATTTGTGGACTGTTAACTTTGGCTTGCTGACTGTGAACAGCTAAAGTAGGATTTTCCACCTTTGTTTCATCATTCAAAACCCGGAAATACTGGGCCGTTTTTACATGGACACTACCAGTGTTACCGCTTTTACTTCCAGCATTAATGGATTCCACTGCAATACCGCTATTTTTACTGGTGAGACTGATATCTCCTCCCCGTTCAAAGCCAAAGGAAATAACTGAACCTGCGCTGATATGACCAGCAGCATTTACATTAATATTGCCTGAACGTTCATGCACTCTTGCAGATGAATTGAGAATACCAACGGTGACATTTCCAGTTTGACTTGTCAAGCGAATATCACCGGCATTAGCAGTAATATTTCCCGTTTGGATGTCACCACCTGTAGTAATATCAACACCATTAGGAGCTGTTGTTTGTACTTCACCAAGAGTAGTTTTACCAACACCTACTGACTGCTGCACGCTTCCCGCTGCAATAACTGCATCAGCTTGTACGTTGTTAGCACTTTCGATTGAAAGATTTCCTAGTTGTTGATTTTGGCCAGTACCTACTGCACCTTTAAAAGTAATATTGCCTGTCCCTGCGTTTAAGACTAGGTTATGAGCTGCATTTTCTTTACTGTTTAATGTCGAGGAAATCGCAATATTTCCGCCAGTTTCACCCGTTTTCAAAGAAACATCATTGGTGAGAGTTACTGCACTATTAATATTAATATCGCTATTGTTAGTCGTAATATTGGCATTCAACGTCGTTGACTGTGCATTTATAGTCACAGAGGCATCATCTTTGGCAATAATTTCCCCTTGAACTGCGACAGTTCCGGCAGGCGACTGTAAGGTTAGGGGGTCATTTACTTGCACCGCATTGACCGTAATTGCACCTCTACCTTCTAATCTACCAATTGTAATTGCTTTGAAGCCGTTATCCAAAGCTGCCAGATCTGAATTTTCCAGATTTAGGGTATTGGGAATATTTTGTGCAACACCACCAATTTGTATGGCTTGTTCTGCCGTCCTTGGCGCAATCAAGATCGAGCCGCCAGTGCTGGAAATCGAACTTTCTCCACCCCTGAAACTAATATCATTCCCAGTCAGGTTAATAGCTCCACCACTGGCATTTATTTTACCAATTGTTAAATTTTGACCGGAAATACTCAGTGCGGCTCCATTGGTCAAAATTGCCGATTGAGAGTTACTTGTAGAAAACGATCCAATCCCATTGCGATCGGCATCGGCGACAAATGCCATCGATCTTGCCTCACGATTAGGGTTTAAATTGATCGGTCTTTCCCCTAAGTTGTTAATAGTAATATCGTTATTAGCCTTGATGACAACATCAGCATTAGCGGTTATATTTTCCAGTGTTGTTTGAGGAATTATCAGTTTTTGGCTGTCAGTTAATTGTTGGCTATCTGTTGAATCTGGCGCAACTACAATATTTTCAGAATTAAGTTGGATGCTGCCAGTATTGCCGTTGGTAGCGCTTAAATCTACAGTGCCGGCAAAAGTACCGCTGCCTGAAATTTCAATAGTGCCACCGTCACCTGAATTGCTGCCACCGCGTGCGCTAATTTGACCCTTAAAATCAGTTGTCGCTAAACCTCCCCATCGACCGATGGTGATGTCGCCGCCATTACCATTAACTCCACCGTTAGCAGCAATCTCAGAATCGCTACTGACATGAATTTCTGGTGCATTTAAAAATTCCGAATTAGTAGTTATTTTCCCATTGCCGATTTTGACTGTGCCGCCACCATTAATACCTGAAACGTCAATTTTGGCACTATTGAGGAAAATGCGATCGCCCAAAATTTCAACGGTTCCTCCCATGTGTAAAGTTGGCACTCGATCTGAACTGGAAGCATCTATATTACCAGCCACAATTACCGCCCCCTCCTGCACAGGCATCCCACCTGTGAGTACCACTTGCCCGTCCGTATTAACTGATATTCCTGTTGCATGGCTGCTACCTTCACCTGTCAACATTTGCGGCAAAGAAAGTGGCATAAAATTTCTGGCATCAGGAGTTAAAATTCCTGATTCTACCGACAGAGGTGCAATTTCTAAATTTAGCAGCCGCCCCTCTTGGCTAATCCGTACTATTTTCTCGCCAGGAACAGCAGCTAAAGTAATAGTGCCACCGGGTGCTTCCAAAGTGCCGATACTGATTACACTACCGCCGATCAAGGTTATATTCTGACCTGCTTCGACTCTCAAATTGCCAGCATTGACAATCGCCCCTGGATCGGAATTTGGGAAAGCAAAAGCACTCGGTGTTCCCAGTAAATTTGAGTAATTGTTAGCCCCAAAAGCCTGAAACCAGTTGTCACCAAATCCAATACCGCTGGCTGTGGTAGCGGTAAAAGAGGCTGGTACATTCAGTTGAGCATTCTGCCCAAATACAATCCCGGCTGGATTGACTAAGAATAAGTTAGAATTACCTCCTGTAAGTTGAATTAAGCCATTAATAACTGAGGCTTCTCCGCCAGTGACGCGAGCTAAAATATTTCTAATCGTGTCATTGGAAAGAAAGTTTGCAATCTGACCTTGAGAAAGACCAAATCGCTGGAAACTGTGAAACAGATTCGAGCCATCTCTAGATAATTGACCCCCGCTGATATTGAAGCGATTTCCTTCAGGGGTAACGGTAGTGTTCGTACCGTCGGCTGCTGGCACAATAGGCTGAGCCTGTACTAAAGATGGCAGCAAACAAGAGGCAAGAGGTAGTAGAAAAGAGGATTTCTTACCAAGATCCCACAACCGATAGCCAGCATTCTCTTGTTTTTTAAAGGTTTTATTGGGGGCTGGAAACGTTGTTACTAGCAGATAAATATGACGTTCAGGTTTCATCGCTTTCAACCTTATATATTGCCGAGGAATTTCCTAAGCCTCTAGCAGGTATTAGTCTGTTTTTACTCACTCATCATCACAGGACTTACCGACGGATCGCAAAAAATCAAAGTTTGGGTTTGCTTCGCTTCGTAAGCGCTACCCGCAGGCACTTGCCTTTGCAACGGAAAATGGTGGTTTTGCGTAAGCCCTAGACCAATGAGTAATGACATTCAAAGAGTGATACCAATAGCCTAACCAAGTAAAGTTTGAAATCACAGGTAGCCTGAGACTTCAACAAATAACTTTCTCTTTTGACCGATCGCATTCAGCAAGAAGGAGTAGATAATTTGCAGCTTCTTGCTAGCGAGATTTTGAGTATCACTGACTTGGTAGATGTCGTGCCGTTTAACTCTTCTGCCGCCCGTGCCTGGATCGGGCAGAATTAACTAGCAATTTGGGTTAAACCTTGATGCAGGAAGTCTGAACCCACGCGATCGCTTTCCTTCGCTATTTTTTGGCGCAGGTGTTCGATGTGCTTTTCAAGTTCGTGCTTACGTCATGGGAAAAGCACAGCGAGAGATGCAAACTCAATGCCCTGTATAGCTCCTGATTTGTCTCTTACTCGTTTCTTCTGGATTTCGAGTTGTTACTTTTTACTGTAGATGCCAAAAAATTTTTTCTCTGCCGAGCGACCGAACGACACCCTTAACATATTTACAATTACCCTGCGTGGGGGGTGTAACCCCACAGCCATTGTATCCCACTTCCCTCTCCAGGGGAAACAAATTCTCGATAGATTTAAGTTTTATAAAAAATCTTTATTACCCTCTATGTATTTCACCCCTCATCATGTAGAATCTTTTTATATACACGGATAGATGTCAAAGCTTAGAGTAACAGCTATGCCATACAAGCACAGCTATAAAATTCGCCTTTGACCCAAGCAAAAGCTTTCCTTTGCTTATGTGCTCAAGGATGTGGTCTTTCAGCAAACAAAGGTTCAAGCTCTGAGAGGATAAGATCAGGGGGCATCCAGCCGTAATTTGGAGAAAAAAGCGATGGATTCCCAAAATCAGACAAATTGGATTAAAAAGCTCACTGGTGCTGTAGCTGCTCTTGGTGTCAGCGCCCTGATTACTGTACCGGTGTTGGCGCAGTTCAACTACTCCGCCAGTATCTTTAACCCTTCTGGTGGTACAAGCCGCAGCGTTGACGGTACGATTGCTGGCGAATTGGATTCGGCAATCAAGTATTACCGAGACTTCCAAGCCTTTGCTGAGGCTGTGAAAAAGGCTGGTTTAACTGACAACTTCCGTGTAAAAGACCAAGCAGACCCCAATAAGGTGCTGTTTACTGTTTTTGTACCAACAGATGAAGCGTTTGCAGCTTTACCTGCGGACATCCGGGAGAAGTTGTTTAAACCAGAGAATAAGGACAAATTGGCTAAGGTGCTGAACTACCACGTAGTTGCGGGTCAAGTTACTGCCAAGGAAATAGAGGCCGGTGTGGTGCAAACTGCCGCAGGTATGCCCGTGAAAATTCAGCTTAATGAGACTGGCGATAAAGTGACGCTGAATGACGCTAGCGTAATACAGTCGTCTCGCCGCACTGCCAATGGGGTGATTGTTTTAGTTAATAAGGTGCTTTTGCCTCCTGATTTGTTCTAAGTTAAGCAGCAGGCTAAGTTCTGAGTTTGTAAAGGCGCGATTCTACCGCGCCTTTTAGTTTTTAGTAGGTTAGATGCCAGGGAAAAAGGGGGTAGGGCGTGTTTTCTTGCGTTGTTGTATTCTGGAAAATAGCGATCGCTAGCTCTTAACGCTCATGAAGCCTTGGGGAATTAAGTAACAAACAGTGGGAAAAGTTAAAACCGCCGATCGCGATCGCGCCTGCATTCTGTTGCGATCGTAGTTTCAAAACATCCCTAATCCTGCCAAACCAGTTATATCCTTCGCTTAGTGTGGGTGAATAGCCAAATTTAATTAATCCTTTCGACAATTAATCTACTCAGCTTGTCGATCGGGGAAACTGGGGGTTAGGTCTTTTTCAAAAAAGGGATGCTCCCCAAACAACTAACCACCAACAACTAACCCTTAACATTAATGAAACTCACCCGAATTGACCTCAACTCTTGGATCTTACAAATCGCAGGCCAAACAGTCTTAATCGATCCCTGGCTAGTCGATCCTCTAGTATTTTACGGCAAACCCTGGTTATTTAGCGCCGATCGCGTCCAGCCCCCAGCCTTTACGCCGGATACTTTACCAGCAATCGACTTAATTCTCATTACTCAAGGTCTAGACGATCACTGTCACAAACCTACTTTAAAACAACTCGATCGCACCATTCCTGCTGTTGCCTCTCCTACTGCTACCAAAGTCCTCAGTAGTTTAGGTTATAAAAGTATCGCATCTTTGTCAAATTGGCAAGAGTTTATCCAAGATAAATTACAAATTATCGCCGTTCCCGGAGCAGAAATCCAACCGGGCCAGGTAGAAAACGGCTATTTGCTTAAAGACTTAACTAACGACGAGACAATTTATTACGAACCGCACTTTTCACCATTTAAGGGAATAAAAGAGCGACTAGGAAGAATTGATGTCGCGATCGCACCTGTCATCGGTCAAATCTTCCCAATTCTAGGACAAATTATCATGGGGCCAACAGAAGCCCTCAACCTCGCCCAAACCTTAAAACCTAGATATTTCGTACCCACTGCCCTCGGCGACATTCGAGCCAGTGGTATTTTACCAATGTTAATTAAGACAATTGGCAGCGTAGAAGAATTTCGCGATCGCCTCGCCGCCTCTGAACTACCCACCCAACTCCTAACCCCCGCCCCAGGCGAAACCATCGAATTTTCACCCGTCAACAAAATTTAGGCATTCCAGTTTCCGGATCGGAAATTAGAGATTAGTAATTGGTAACAGTTAACAGTTAACCGTTAACAGTTAACCGTTAACAATTAACAAAACCCTACCTTGGCGGTCGGCGATTTCGGAGAAACTCAGGAATATCCAATCCCGCCGGCACCTTCGGATCGGGTGTTGGAGTAGCAGCAGGACTAGAAGTATTAGACCGGCGTACCCCAATCTCCTTAACCGTTGGCACCGAGAGCACCTCGCCCGAAAAACCAGTAGCAATCACAGTAATCTTGATTTCGCCTTGAAGTCGCTCGTCAATTACTGCCCCAAAAATAATATTGGCATTAGGATCGACTACCTCATAAATCGTCTCAGCCGCTGCATTCACCTCATGGAGAGTCATATCAGTACCGCCAGTAATGTTGAAAACAACACCCCGTGCGCCCTCAATCGACGAAGCCTCCAACAAAGGCGAAGAAATAGCCTGCATCGCCGCTTCACGAGCCCGCGACTTTCCAGAACCCAAACCAATACCCATCAAAGCCGAACCAGCATCCGCCATTACAGCACGGACATCAGCAAAGTCAACATTGACCAAGCCCGGAACCGTAATAATGTCAGAGATGCCCTGTACCCCTTGCCGCAGAATATCATCCGCAACACGGAAAGCTTCTTGAACAGGCATTTGTTCAGAAATCACAGACAAAAGCTTATCATTCGGGATGACGATCAGCGTATCCACGCGGCTTTGCAGAGCAGCAATGCCCTCATCCGCTTGGCTGGTACGGCGGCGACCCTCAAAAGTGAAAGGCCGCGTCACTACACCGACTGTCAGAGCTCCCATTTCCTTAGCCACCTCAGCCACAATCGGAGCCGCACCGGTACCAGTGCCGCCCCCCATACCAGCCGTGATGAAAACCAAGTCAGAATTGCTTAAAGCATTAACAATCTCATCGCGAGACTCCTCAGCCGCCTTCTGACCAATGGCAGGATTGCCCCCTGCCCCCAGGCCGCGAGTCAACTTTTGTCCTACTTGCAAGCGTTTAGGGGCATTAGACAGAGACAAAGCTTGGGCATCAGTGTTCACCGTCCAAAATTCCACACCTGCAACTTCGCTGGCGATCATGCGGTTAACGGCATTGTTCCCACCCCCGCCAACACCAATCACTTTAATTCTTGCTGCACTACTTGGCACAATATCGCCACTCCTAGATTCTTCGCGGGGCATGGCTTTAATATCGATATTAGGATCTCCTAAATATATCCCAGACTTGCGTCCAAAGGGATTAGCAGAATCTACTGCCAGGGTAAAATTTGCTTGTTCTTCCGAATGGGTGCTGTCCTGGCCAGACCCTTGTCTATAATTAAGAGTCATTAGAATCGGGGATGATAATTGACATTCCCCGGTCTAAAGACGCGGGGATTCTTAAGGACAACTTTTTTAATGGGTGTAAATCCACAACAAAAAAGTTGATACTTAACTGTAAGCTAAGTTGGGCCCGAAGCCAACGATCGCATCTACTGTTTTTCCTGCTCCGGGATATGAATCATCGGCGAAGCTGGATTTTTCAGATCGATGTAACCAATTTTGCTTGAATCCAGTTTTTTTGGCAATTGCCGCATCTTGTCCAAAACAGTAAGCTGCTCAGCCATTCGGGAACTGTAAGGCCCCAAATGTACAATACCCAGTTCCGTCATCAAGATTAAATTTCCCGGATTTTGCCAATTAACCTCAAAGACTTTCACAGGGCTGCGACTAAGTGCAGAGTAAAATTGAGGCCAATAGACGCGATAGAGTTCTAAGCGGCCGATGATTTTGAGAGTAGGCATAGAGTGCGAGCTTCCTGCTCCCTTAGAGGCACTACCGCCTTCAGAGACTCTACCCGATCGCTTATCCGCAGTATAGCTCTCCAAAGGCATCCAGCCCCCATTGGCATCGAGCCAGCCAGCCTTCTGTGTTTCCTGTGTGGGTGTTAATGCGAGCCCAGGTTGAGCGATCGCCACAGGCAGACGTTCCTGCACTTCTACCCTCAAAGATGGGGGAAACAAATGACGAATCACCTTTGCTTTAGCGATCGGCCCAGTTGACTCCAGTTTTTTAGCCAGAGCTTGAGGCTGAATGCCCCACACAGACTGGGGATAAGACAGCGGCAACAAAGACATCACCGCACGGTCAGAAAGCCACTGATTGCCCTCAACCTTAACCTGCTCCGGTTTGGTAATCAACCAAATCGGCTGAGCGATCCCCCAGAGCAAACCCCCAGCAAAGGTACTGACTGCCAATGCTTGCCAAATTCCCTGAACCAATTTCAAGCGCCTCTGGCGGCGCAACTGGTCGCGCCTGCGCCCTAACTCCGTTTGAGAAACTGATGCAAAACTCGCCATCTACCCTTTATTCCTAGCCTCCCGTTTCCCCTAATAATTTAACCAGATCCTCGTAAAATTACCCAC
>NZ_CACA01000228.1:0-959 GCF_000180455.1 Kamptonema sp. PCC 6506 | reverse complement strand
CTCGCTCAGGTACGCACTTCCCTAACTCGATCTATAGCAGATTCGGTGTCAGGAATAGACTTTGTACTCGATGTTTTAGCACAACTGAAATTTTATGGTACTACAGAAATAGCAGTAGATTTGTGCCGTGCTACCTATCATAATGTACAGAAATCGCCCCAAGTATTGGGCGGTACTGAAACAGAACTAGCCGATACTGTTTTGATGAGCTTAATTGAGCAAGCTTACCAACAACTTAAAAACGGTGTCCCATTTGATGGGGAAAACTTGCGGACTACAGCTACTGAATATTATAGTCAAAACACCAGTGAATTTGAACAGGAAATTCTGGGAAACTTGACCGCAGTTATAGAGAAAAATCAAGATTTTACAATTGATTTAAAGCGGAACTTTGAAAAAAATTTACGCACTCTGTCAATGGCTTTTTCTGTCTATATGATCGAACAAAAGCAGGTAAATTTTATCACCAGTCAAACTATCTGGACAGTAGTGTTTGATTTTCTCGAAGACCGAAATCTACCTCGAAAGAATTTAACCAATCCCGATAAATATTTTGCATTTAACCAGCAAGCTTTAGATAAATACATAGGAAAGTTATTCGGTGGATTGGTTTCGGTACGACAAGCTGAAGCAGTAGGAATTCTATGGGGAATTCCTTATGTTTACGATTTTTTGTTTAACAAACGGGCGATTGGAGAGAAAGTATACCAGCAAGCAATAGCAATAACAACAGCATTAAAAATAAGTTTAATTCAGGTGATGGAACGAAGTTTATGGAAATACGATTTCGTGCATCGCTGGCAACCCCCCGACAGCATATCTACCGCAGATTTTGCGGCTGAAGCCGAGATATTTGCTGCTAGTATTAACAATGTCAAACCTTTAAGTGAAGAACCTGGTGAAGGAACAATCGAGTCTTTCTACAGCCAGTTATCTTCTGAACTAGATAATACATTGCT
>NZ_CACA01000229.1:0-545 GCF_000180455.1 Kamptonema sp. PCC 6506 | reverse complement strand
AGTTTTTTTTAAACTCTATACCCGCCGCTTTGTCTTTTTTGATGCTCGAACGTCTTGGTACTTTTAATTTAGCTTTCATTCGATAGTGTAATTGCTTGTGTAATGTTTGATACTTGACTGATATTTGATATTTCTCTTCTACCCACTTACCAATTTCTTTATAGCTTTTAAATTCACATGATTCCTCACTTAATTTCTCTGATAATCCAGCTATTACAGCTTTAGATATTACTCGGGGTCTACCAGTTGATTTTCCGATTTTTAGCAGTGCGGGTAGACCGCCAAAACTATATTGTTTTAACCATCTATTTACAGTTATCCTATGTACCCCTAAACGTTCTGCTACATCTGTAAGGCTGGGACTTAATCCCGCTTTTAACCAATAAAGTGCCTGAATTTTTTGTCGGTTAGTTATAGTTCGCTGCTGCGACAAAATTATTTTTAACTCCCCAACGCTTAAATCAATTCTTTCTTGGTAATTTACTTTCATGCACCACTCCTCAAAATCTCATTATTATTATAGCATACTTTTAGGGAAATGGTAT
>NZ_CACA01000230.1:0-7256 GCF_000180455.1 Kamptonema sp. PCC 6506 | reverse complement strand
TAGAATTAATACGATCTTGGCGGTTATTTTACCGCAGCAGTTTGACACGCAATAGCAGAAGTAATTTGCAGATCGTAAATAGGCATATTTGTCAAGCAGTAACAGTGACAGGCGAATAAATCGGGGACTTGAATGCCTAAAGAGGCGATCGCAGGTGCAGCCGGAAACGGCCATAGTCTATCAAAATAAATCTCTTTGTCTCCAAACCCGAACTGCATCAGGTAAGTTGCTGGGGTAGCCGAAAGAGACTTTAACAACCGAAACGCCAACTCGTAAAGCTGCTGTCGCCAAATATCCGATAGGTGTATCGGCATGGAGTAATTGGGCTCAGCAGATAAATTATCCGCCTCTAAACCGATCGCTTCACCGTAAAGAGGGCCTTTAGCAGTTAATACCACTGGCAGCCAAAAATTACCAACTCCCGATCGCACGCCTAACTGTTGCTCGACGCGATCGCGCATCGCCGATACATCCCTACAAGCTCGATAGACCATCTTACCAGGAAATACCAAGGTATCGGGTACATCGAGGGTTAAAGGACAAATAATAGCTTCACTAGGCGCGATCGCAGGCAAGTTTAAATCTGAAATTAAACAGACATCAGCAACAGTTGGCGGAGAGCTCTTTGCGATCGCTACTTGAAAAGCCTCCACCATTTGCGCCGTCGGGGAAGCCGGCTCAAAATCAGCATCCACCACAATCAAAACTTTAGGCATTTCCAAAAGTTGGCATCTGAATCATGCCAGAATCCTCAGAACCTCCGATCGTCGGTAAATCCAAACCCTTAGCGCGGCGGTTTCTCACAGCCAGACGGTAACTCACACTCTGCAATTCAGCGTGCAATTGGCGATTTTCCCGTTGTAGCATTTCCACCTTTTCTTTCACCGGGCCAATGCGCTCGGAAAACTTTTGGCGGTAAACCCCAGGTAACTCCTGTACTACTTGTTCCAGCATCATTGAGCGATCGGTCAACTCTTGCACAGATTGGCGCAATTGGTAAACCTCAGCATCTCGCTCAGCAATTTGCTCTTGATAAAAACCTACCTGTTGCTCAACATCTTGCAGTTGTTCTCTTAGAGACTGCATTTGAGCTTGTTGGCGCTCAGAAGCCTCTGGAACCGGTGTAAACCCAGTATTTCCCTTTACCAGCCGGAAAAGTTCTTGAGACAACTGCTGAACCAATTGGTCGCGCATTTGCAACTCTTCATTCAGGCGAGATATTTCCGCTTGTAGCTCTTGTGACGTTTGAACTTTAGCTTGGCTGACCATGACTATTAGCTCCCATATTTTTAGATATGTCTATTTAAAAATAGTCTCTCTACTACCACTGAGGCAAGTTTTAACTTTTGAGTTTGGATTTGAGTTTGGATTTATAAACTTAGGGTCGGCCCTTGAAAAAGGTTATGATACTAATCCAGTTTAAATACCCCTTTATATTCTTCTGTCCGCGCAGGCGGACTTTGTTTGTGTAGAAGCGGTTTCAACCGCCAATTTCTCTCTATGAGACGGGGGTTTTAACCCCCGACGGGTCAAAGAGAATGGCGATCGCCACTCCAAAATCCCTTAAGCGGCTTCTTCCGCCGCTTCCACAGCAACTTCTTCCTCGACAACAGTCGGTGCATCCTGCTTAATAGTAAGGTAGCGAATCACATCTTCGCTCAGACGCATGGCACGTTCCAAGATGGCGATCGCAGTACCAGGAGCGGTATAGTTCATCTGAATGTAGATCCCATCGCGCTGCTTTTGGATTTCGTAGGCGAGGCGGCGTTTACCGCGATGCTGAGTTTCTAGATTCTGAGCCCCTTGATCGCGCAAAATAGTTTGATACTTCGCGATCGCGGCTTCTGTGAGTTCTTCTCCCAGATCCGGGCGCAGAATATACATTGTCTCGTAAATAAATGGCTTCATGCTAATAGTCTCCTTATGGACAGCAAGGCTTCTCTCGAAGCAAGGATTTATCATTTTACACCACTTATGAGCAATATCAAAACTAAAAAAACCAATTCTCTACCCCAAATCTCTCGCACTTCTCGCCAGAGAACGGTTTGGACTTATATTTTGCTAAGTGCGATCGCCCTGATAATGCTCTTTCCCCTACTTTGGCTGCTGAGTACGGCTTTCAAATCTCCCACAGAAAACATTTTTCAGTTTCCCCCGCAACTTTTGCCACAGAAACCAACACTACAAAACTTTGTCACCGTTTGGCAAACTAACCCTTTTGGCACTTACCTTTTCAACAGTACCCTCGTTGCCGCACTCACAGTTAGCCTCAATCTCCTATTTTGTTCCTTAGCAGCTTATCCCTTAGCCCGATTAGATTTTCGGGGACGCGACCTAATTTTTACTGGAGTTGTTACTACAATTATGATCCCTTTCCAAATTGTAATGATTCCCCTCTATATTTTAACCGTAAACTTGGGGTTAAAAAATAGTTATTTAGGAGTTATTTTACCCGGTATCGCCTCAGCTTTTGGGATATTTTTATTAAGGCAAGCCTTTCTAGCAGTTCCCAAAGAATTAGAAGAAGCTGCCCGCATCGATGGCTGTTCGGAATTAGGGATTTGGTGGCACATTATGATCCCATCAATTAAACCAGCTTTAGTAACCTTAGCCATTTTTGTTTTTATTGGTTCTTGGAGTGACTTTCTTTGGCCATTGCTAGTTTTAGATAGACCAGAATATTACACCTTACCTTTAGGCGTAGCCACTTTAGCAGGTACATTTTCCCTAAATTGGCGTTTAATAGCTGCTGGTTCTATTATTTCCATTGCCCCAGCAATTGCTTTATTTCTAATCCTACAAAAGTACATTGTACCCACAGATGTAGCCGCAGGTGTCAAAGGATAGAAATTGAAATTATCCCTATTATGTCATTCTGAATAGATAATTTTCTGACTCTACGCTTTTGTAAGGTTTTCACCTGAAAATAATCAATTATTGAGAATGACTAAAATCCCGAAACCGCCAGAATAAAGTTTTTCTATGCTCAAAGTGACATGATACAAATTAAATGCTTTTATTTTTGTATTATCATTTTGTTTTATCAGAATTTATCAATTTATATAGTATCTCTGTAGCGACATAGAAATCTTCCACGTTATATGTGTAACCTGTATTAAACCCCTCATTTTCTCCTAGTTCATCAATCGAAAAAAGATGGTAGGTAGGAGAGTAATCCATTACAAACACCCGCTCGTTATTATTTAAGCGAATATCAAGCATGGCAGCACCCGACGGGAAAATATCTAGAGAGGTCTCTATTCCAACAAAATCTAACTCTATTTCTTTAGCAAGAGCCGACATTTTTTCTAGTATCGTTAGCTCAAGTGTTTGTTTTTTAAAATCGTTGAATTCTTTTTCTTTGCCAGTCATTATCACCTCCATGTTTACTAACTCAGGACTTACGTACCTAACCAAAGAAACCGGGTTTTTTACGAAAATACGCTGTATATCTTTCTAACAAACTCGGTTTCTTTGCGTAATACTAAATCAGAGTTAGCTACTTCCTTTATTATACCAAATCCGGGTTAGTCATCCCCTTTATTACCAATAATCCGTCATTGCGAGCGAAGCGAAGCAATCGCTTAGTCTCTGCGATTGCTTCGCTTCCCGCCACGCTTCCCGCCACGCTTCCCGCCACGCTTCCCGCCACGCTTCCCGCCACGCTTCGCTTGCGGCTTCGGCTTTTCGCAATGACAATAAAGGGGGTAGTAAAGCCGGATTTGGTATTACTCGGCGGTTAAACCGTTACTAAACAAACGAAATCTGCCTTTGTAGACTCAGAGATCGACAGGGTATTTAAGCTGGATTTGGTATAAGTCCTATCCACGTTCAAATTGCAACCTTCTAAGCTAAAATCATTTCCGGCGGAGCCATATCAGACCCGACAATAATACCTCCGTGACTTGACTTTTTAATCCCTGGTTTCGGCGTTGGAGCTTGACGCTTTTGGGCAGGCGAAACAGAAGCAGGCGAAGGAATAGGCTTATTCGGAACCGCAGTAGCACCTGGTATAGATTGCTGGGATAACCAAGCAATACCACCCACAGCCCCGGCCATTAAAGCAGTATAGCCGACGTATAAATGAACTGGGCGTAAATCAAATCCTACCATCTCCGTTTCTGGCAAAGACCAAGAAGGCAACATAGTTTTGCTAGCATCAGGTACAGGTAAAGAATTAGCCATAGCATTACCATCAAGTCCTAAAGCATTTCCGAGGCGGCGAATAAAGCCTCGAATATAAATATCTTCCGGTAATTTTTCTATCTGACCTTTTTCTAGCGATTCCAAGTGATGCACAGGCACTAAAGTTTGACTATGAAGTTGCTGGAGAGAGAGCGATCGCACTTGTCTAGCCTTCCGCAATTCTACGCCTAGCTCTCGCAATCGATCTTCTCTTTCTTGGATAGCTAAAGCCGCTTTTTCAGTCTTAGAAAGCCTTTTTTTTCTAGGGAAACCGGGCGTTATTAAGGAAAATTTACTATCAGCAGGAGCGGGTGCAGCTATCCCCATTATCGGAGGATGCACAACTTCTTTAAACTCCTCTTGGGGAGGTTGATTGTCTCGATCGGAAGTATCAATATCTGTGTCAGAGTTGCCAGAATCAGGTTTGGCAATTGCGGTAGTTGAAGTATCTTCTAAAGTTTGACGCTGATACATAATAGATACTGGTACCAGCGGCGGCGGCGGAGCCGGCCGATCTGAAACGCGGGAGCGATTAGGGGTGGTTGTGGTTTCCCCAATAGCTGTATCAGAGACGTTTGTAGCTGAATTTCTCGCCTCAATAATTTGCTTTTGAGCTTGATTTTGTTTTGGTACTCGTTGGAATGCGAGTCGCAAAGCTTCTCGGCTAACGGCCTTGATCAGGATCTCCGCAGAGGAAGCTGCTTCGCCTAACATTGTTTGCAAACTTGCTAAAGCACGGCTATAGATTTCGCTACAGTGGAGTTCAGCTTCTATTTGTCCGAGAATAGAGCGAAAGCTTTCTTGTGATATTTCAACAGTAGTGTTTTCAGGAGCGCCGAAGTAGGTCACAGGTTTCAGTACCATGATTGTTATCCTCTCTTGTTGCGAGGTATCTCTGTAACTTCTTCTACAAATCGGTACTGATTCCGGATGCCAGGGAGAGGGAGAGCGCAGGAGGGGATAATTAGGGAAGACCAAAGGGAACGAAATCTGGCGATCGCTTTCCGGGTGAAGCTTGTTGATGGCGATCGCGCTAAACGAGAGTTAAACAGCAGAAAAAACCTACTTATAGCAACCTTCTTGGTAGTTAGGACGTTCTGAGTTACTGAAACTCGCTGATTCTATTCTCTTCTTTCCCTTCTTTCCCTTCTTTCCCTAGCCCCTAGCCCCTAGCCCCTAGCCCCTAACCGCTGAAAGCGGTTGCGATCGCCGGAGTCAAACTGCCGACTTTCTAAGCTATAAAAATCAGAGTTCCCTGATTTAATTCTAAAGTATCGCCCATTTCCATACCATTATGAAAAGCAGCTAATAAAACTTCACTGGTTTTACCGCAAGCGATCGCACCACTAGCATCAATGGCGATCGCGCCAAAATCGCGCTGATGTTCGTGGGCCTCGGCAAAAGAACGCTCAAAAGCGGCCTTCAAAGTAAAACCATCCGTCACCCGAATTACAATACGCGGAGCCAAACACTCATCCATAATGTGCTCCCCAATCCCCGTACAGCTAACCGCCGCACTGCCAGTAGCATAATTCCCCGCAGGCATTGCTGAATCGCTCACGCGGCCAATCCGCTCAAAACCCTTACCACCAGTAGAAGTACCCGCCGCCAAACGTCCCTCAACATCCAAGGCCACCACGCCGATCGTACCAGTACCAGCGGGTTCCGCCACTACAGTCGCCATATCCTTGTTAAAATTTCCCTGGCGTTCCTGCATCCACTCCTGCAACCGCAAATCAGTAATCGGGTCATAAATTGGCAATTGCAATTCCCGCAGTAATTCCAAGGCCCCAAAATCAGACAACACGCGATCGTCAGAACCCTGCAAAAACTTCGCTAACTCAATCGGATGTTGCACGCGAGAAACATTAATTACCCCGCTAAAACTCTGAGTAAAACCATCCATTAGCGAAGCACTCATCCGAATTTGTCCATCAGATTGCAACACCGAACCCGTACCCGCGTTAAATCGCGGGTCATCCTCCAAAAGTTGACAACCCCGCGCCACCGCTTCGACAGCACTAGCGCCATCCTTCAACAGGGGATAAACTACGTCCAAAACCTGATAAAGCGACTTCCTAACCGCCTCCAGTCCCCCCTTACCTTTCAGAGAACTACCAGCACCACCATGAATTACCAACTTAGGTTCTACCCGTCCAGAAACCATTATTTAAACCTCAATATTTCTTCCCTCTGCGTCTTCTGGGCCTTGGCAGTTCTCCCCTCTAACTCTGAGCTTGAGAACGGCGGCGGCGACAACGTTCAGAGCAGTATTTAAC
Organism: Kamptonema sp. PCC 6506; assembly: GCF_000180455.1. Classification (NCBI taxonomy): domain Bacteria; kingdom Bacillati; phylum Cyanobacteriota; class Cyanophyceae; order Oscillatoriales; family Microcoleaceae; genus Kamptonema; species Kamptonema sp. PCC 6506. The sequence continues at coordinate 792 of NZ_CACA01000230.1, read as the reverse complement.
ATCATCCCAGCAATCGGCCCATTTTTTACGCCAACTAAAAGGGCGATGGCAAACCGGGCAAATTTTTGTTGGCAACTCAGATTTAGATCGCACTCGTGGCATAGTCAAATTTAGATTTTAAATTATTAGCTTAAACTCTCCCAAATACAAATGCTAGAAACAGCTTTAGGCGGGATACGGATAATTTTAGTGGAACCCGCAGGGCCTTTAAATGTGGGTTCTGTGGCACGGGTCATGAAAAATATGGGCTTACATCAGTTAGTGCTAGTAAATCCCCAGTGCGATCGCTTAGGGGAAGAAGCCCGAAAAATGGCAGTTCACGCCGCTGATGTTTTAGAAGCAGCCAAGATAGTAAGAACTTTGCCAGAAGCGTTACAGGGATGCCAAAGAGCGATCGCCACTACAGGTCTTTATCGCTCCCTCCCAACCACCCTAGAAAATCCCAAATCCGCCTTGCCTTGGCTCCTAGAATGCCCCTCTGCCTTAATTTTTGGCAGAGAAGACAAAGGATTAACCAATGCCGAATTAAGCTATGCTCAACGCCTGATCCGCATTCCCTCCAGCGACACCTATGCTTCCCTTAATCTCGCCCAAGCCGTCTCTATTTGCTGTTACGAGCTTTACCAAGTTGCAGGAGAGATGGGGAGCGGGGGAGCGGGGGAGCGGGGGAGCGGGGGAGCAGGGGAGCAGGGGAGCGGGGGAGCGGGGGAGCAGGGGAGCAGGGGAGATGGGGAAATGGGGAATGGGGGAGATGGGGAAATGGGGAATGGGGAAGTGGAGGAGAATAGCCCA
>NZ_CACA01000231.1:0-4505 GCF_000180455.1 Kamptonema sp. PCC 6506 | reverse complement strand
TTTACGACTATTTAGGATTGCTATATAAGCCTGCTTTCCTAATATTACAGTTAACTTTTAAAAGTTACTAATCTATAGTATGCGCTATTTCCTGCTCCTTACTCTCCTCATCCTGCATCTGCAATAACTCAGGAACAGTAACAAACTTATAGCCCTGTTTCCTCAATTCAGCAATAATATTCGGCAAAGCCTGCACAGTCTTAGAGCGATTTCCACCACCATCGTGCATGAGCACAATTCCCCCGGAACTGGCCTGACGCAACACATTATCTTTAAGCGATTGCATCGAATTACGCCAATCCAAAGAATCAGCAGACCACATCACCACTGTATACTTTTTTTGCTGAGCATAAGCAGCCAATCCATTAGTGAGAATCCCGCCTGGAGGACGAAACATCGAAACATCCATACCAGTCACCTCCTCAATCAAAGATGATGTACGGTCAATCTCCTTAGCAGCAGCATCCTGACTGTATTTAACGTATTTATGATTCCAAGTATGATTGCCGATCGCATGACCGGCAACAGCTACTCTCTTCCCAAGTTCTGGAAAAGCCTTTAAATATCTCCCTACCCAGAAAAAAGTAGCTTTAATATCGTTTTTATTGAGAATATCTAAGATTTGAACTGTTGTTTCCGGCCAAGGGCCATCATCAAAAGTCAGTGCGATCGCCTTTTGCTTAGAACCCAGTTTCGCCTGAGTTACAGTAGTTCCTTGAAACTGAGACGGAATCAAAAAACTAAACTGCTTCTCCTCCAAAAGCGCGATCGCTTTTTGGGCCTCATCAACTCGTTTCTCCACCGCTGCTGTTACTTTCAAAACCTCTGGACTCGTCGCCGACTTCTGGGGCTGCACTACAGCCCAGAGTGATACCAAATGATTAAGCCGTAAATTCAGCGGCAGCATTACCCCAAGCACAAAACTGCCAGCAGCAGCTACAAAAGCAGCAGTGAAAGTCTTTCGCTGCCGCAGCAAACGATTCAAGTCTGCCACGTTTTTCTCCTTCACACCATTACGCAGTTAATTTTAGAGCTTAAATTGAACAGTAACAGATCGACAATCCTGGCTCGGATTGCCTTAAAGAAATTAAAAATTAAAAATACCAAATTAAAAACGATCGAGTTTACTTTTTAATTTTTATTTTTCAATTTTTAATTAATTAAGTTGTTCTACGATACTATTGCAAATAACCGCAAACTGGAAGAGCATCAGGATAAAAAGTTAACGTTTAGCTACATTTCTCTCTTTGTATAGGCTGACAATGCGATCGGTAACTTGGGCAATGGTCAAACCGTCTGTTTGAATCTCAACAGCATCAACTGCTTTACGCAACGGTGCCACCTCGCGGGTACTGTCTTTTTCGTCGCGTTCTGCAATATCCAGTTCTAACTGTTCTAAACTGATATCGTTCTGACCGCGAGCTTGAAGTTCGATTAGCCGTCTGCGCGATCGCTCCTTAACTGATGCCGTCAAAAAAATCTTTACTTCCGCATCTGGGAACACATTAGTCCCAATGTCGCGACCTTCAGCCACAATACCACCTTTTCTCCCATAGTATTGCTGCTGTTCTACCATAAAACGCCGCACTATAGCCAAAGCCGCCACTGTCGAAACATGACTCGTCACTTCCAAAGTACGAATAGCCTGAGTCACATCTTCACCATTAATATGAAGAGTAAAAGATGAAGGGTGAAAATTAAATTCAATCTTACAAGAACTGACTAACTCCGCGATCGCAGCTTCATCATCCATCCGCGTCCCAGTTTGCAACACCAGCCACGTCACGGCCCGATACATCGCCCCCGTGTCCAGATACCTCAAACCCAGAACTTGCGCCACCTGCTTCGTAACTGTAGATTTACCAGCCCCCGCCGGGCCATCAATTGCGACAATTGGCCGACGATTGAGCAGCATAATATTATCAATCAAGCGAGTAGAACCAATCCTAGCCGCGATCGCCAATAACCCCGCTTCCTCCACAACCTCCAAAACCCTCAAACTATTAGGCTCAACCAGTTCCACATACTCCACCTCAACTACCGGTTCCCTCGCCAATTCCTCATTTACAACCGCCTTCAACACCGCCGGTGTCAATTCCCCTTCCTCAAACACTGCCCGAGCTCGTTGCAAAGAACGATAAATTGTAGCTGCCTGCACCCTTTCTTGCGAACTTAAATATTGATTGCGAGAACTCCAAGCCAAACCAGATGCTTCTCGCGCGATCGCACCAGCTACAATCTTCACAGACAAATTCAAATCCGCCACCAACCTACGAATAATTGCTACCTGTTGAGCATCTTTAATCCCAAAATAAGCCGTATCGGGGTTAACTAAATTCAAAAGCTTAGTTACAATCGTCGCCACTCCCTGAAAATGTCCCGGCCTAGACTTACCACACAAAACCGAAGTCATAGCCCCAGGCGGAACAACAGTAGTCACTGGAAATTCAGCACTATTTCCACTTCCTACCCCCAACTCCTCAGCAGAGGGAACAAAAATTACATCAACACCAGCCTCTTGACAAATTAACCGATCTTGCTCCAGGGGCCGAGGATACCGTTGGAAATCTTCCCTCGGCCCAAATTGGAGCGGATTGACAAAAATACTGACAACAACCACCCCATTTTCCAGCCTCGCCCGCCGGATCAAACTCAGGTGTCCCGCGTGCAGAGCTCCCATTGTCGGCACTAAAGCAACTAGCGAGGCCTGTGGCTGGCTTCGCCTGGGCTCCTCCTGCGACATATAGGAATTTAAGTAGCAGCGCAAAGCCGCCGTCGTAGTAAACACGCGCACTCAGACACCCTCCAGAATAGTTAACGGTTCACTGTTAATAGTTAACAGTTAACGGTTAACTGTTAACTGTTAGGCAACGGACGATCTAAAGGATTTAACGGATGTAACTGATTTTAACGGATTTGACCTTTTTATTAGTCAACTGTTAACCGTTAGCAGTTAACAGTTAACTGTTAACTGCTAACGGTTAACTGTTCTGGCGTTTTGGGAATCTATCAACTCCAACTGCACGGGAGCAATACCAGAATTGACCATTCCCAACACTTGAGCGGCGGCGGCAGACAAATCAATTAATCGATCGCCAACATAGGGGCCCCGATCATTAATTCGCACGACTACGGAACGGCCGTTGTCTAGGTTTGTCACCAACACTCGCGTGCCAAAAGGTAAATCGCGATGGGCTGCTGTCAACTCATCTTGATTATAAGTCTCTCCACTGGCGCTAAGATTGCCATGAAAGCCTGGGCCATACCAAGAAGCCCATCCAGTGATCCGCACATGGACTGGGCCCAGAGAAATTACTCTGGGTTCTGGCTTGGGTTTACCGACAACTTCCTGAAGGGGGGGAGCATTGCCTAAGAGTCGGCGCAATCGATTGGTTGCTTGTAAGGCATCTACGCTAAAGTCGCTGGTAGTGTCGGGGAGAATTGTCTCCGCGTTGATTTCTACCAAATTCTCCCCGTTGACTTGAATGATGTAGCGATCGCCTTTTTCCCACTTGACAGCAATAGCATTGGCATCGGCGCTGTCTCGGAAAAGTTGATTGAGTTTTGCGGCCATCGCTGTTGCTCGCCAAACTGGATCGGCTACTTCAGCGGATTTAGGCCCTTGCTCGCGGTTACTCTGAACTTCTGCATTCGCCCCTATTTTTAGGCGATCGCTGCTCGTGGCTGCCCTAGAGTTTGATACAGTTCCGTTTTTACCACCTTTGGTACTCGGTTCTAGAAAGGTGAGGACGGGAATATTGCGTAGATATACTGTAGCGGCTAGACGGCCCGCCAATGAGTGGGTCTGAATCTTTGCGATCGCCTCAGAGTCAAGCTCAGCTTTGGCTTGGTACTGGTACTCTCCCACTTTAACAACCTCCACCCGTTGAGGATTCAACTGAGGAGACGGCTTAGCGGTGTGGACTTGCTGTCCCACCGTATGAGCGATGTTAACTGTCTCTGGTTCTTGGGCCCGACTCGATGATGGTGTCACCAGAGCGGGAATTAGCAGGACAGGAAGGAGTCCGCCAACAAGTTTTTGCTTCATACGTCCATTTTTGTGAAGAGCAATTTTGGAGCGAGTAGCAGGAATCGAACAGGCACAAGGGATTTACCCTCTAATCCGCATTCATCCCCCAATTGAGTTATCTGCACTTTTAGGCAAGTTTCTCGCAGCCATCTGCAAAAGCCAAAATTTTTCAGCTAAACTCGCTTTTCAGTAACAACTCATACTCATTCCGTGTTCACTTCTTGTTAAGGAACTGCAACAGACTACCACGAAGTTCTGGGATTGGGGATCAAAAGAATACTCAAATTTACAATAACTTCACAAAAACTTTATCGGGCTATTTTGGCACAAATGCTTTTATATCAAAGGCTTTAGCGATTTTCCCCTCTTAAAAAAATTCATCAAATCTTTAAATATTTTTTTCCTTATTTATGTAAACAGTCTCTGGAACTGGGGGAGCGGGGGAGATGGGGGAGCTGGGGGAAGCAATTTTAAT